>JAZUNS010000088.1:0-24638 GCA_045604285.1 Eubacteriales bacterium | reverse complement strand
ACAGCCTTGATGCAGCGTGGATTCTTAAGTACGACGCAGGCTTGGTGGAATAAGCGGCGCCAATATCGGCATACGCCGTGGGCGTTAGCTGTTTAAGACTGAATATAAAAACAAGAGCAAGAGTTGATTTACTCTTGCTCTCAAGCTGATGACAGACCCTGTCATCAGCTTGGCAGAGTGCTGAGAAAGAGCGCAGACGAAACGAACCGAGGTGAGAACTGTACTAAGTACTGTGAGCCGAGGTTCGTTTTGAACGAAAAATACGATAAATTGCAGAAAAGTCGGGAAGCTTTCCCGACTTTTCAACTTTTTTTGTAATTGATTTTTTATATTTTTCGTGTTCTGTGCCTTTGTCAGCGGTCTGGAGCGCTCCCCTTTTGGGGAGCGCTAATTATTTATACTTTGGCAAATAATCGCCGTGGGCTTCTATAAGCGCATCCACCATCTTTACGATGGTGTCAATATCCAGCTCGCTGCCCGTGTGGGGGTCAAGCATGGCGGCTTGATAGATATGGTCTTTTTTGCCCGTTACCGCCGCCTCGATCGTAAGAAGCTGAACGTTTATATTGGTCATATTCATCGCCGCACACTGCACGGGCAAGGCGCCAACGTGGCAAGGACGTATGCCGCTGCCGTCCACAAGGCATGGCACCTCTACGCAGGCGTCGACGGGCAGGTTGGTTATAAGGTTGCCGCTGTTAAGGACGTTGCCGCCGATTTTATAGGTGTTGCCCGTAGCTATGGATTCCATTATGCGTGATGCGTACTCGTGGGAGCGGTTATGCTCCTTAACGCCCGTTTCCAGCAGGTGGGCATACTCCTTCTTCCAGCCCTCTATCTGATTGACGCAACGGCGGGGATACTCATCCAAGGGGATGTTGTACTCTTCTATCAGATTGGGATATTTGCTTTTAATGTAAAACATATTATACTCGGCGTTATGCTCACTGGATTCGGTGCAATAATAGCCGAAGCGACGGATATAATCCATGCGCACCTTATCGTCTGCCTTGGGGTTTTCCATATAGCCCTTTACCCTTGCCTTTATCTCGGGGTAAAGGTCGTTGCCGTCCTTATCACGGATATCAAGCAACCAGGCCATGTGGTTTATGCCCGCAATAAGCTCTCGCCTGCCCTCCAGCTTATCCTCCATCCCCAGCTTTCTAAGCAAGCCGCTGCTGCACACCTGAACGCTGTGGCAAAGACCCACGGTCTTTATGGGAGTGTAGCGAAGCATATACCCGGTGAGTATTGCCATGGGGTTGGTATAGTTTAAAAACCAAGCGTCGGGGCATACCTCTGCCATATCCTCGGCAAAGTCATTCATTACGGGGATAGTGCGCAGTCCACGCATTATTCCGCCTATGCCCAGGGTATCACCGATGGTTTGGCGAAGACCGAATTTTTTAGGCACCTCAAAATCTATAATGGTGCAGGGGTCATAAAGCCCTACTTGAATGGCGTTTACCACAAAATCCGCATCTTTAAGGGCCGCCTTGCGGTTTTCTACCCCCAAATAGCACTCTATTTTACCGCAGCCGCCCTTGGCAAGGCGCATAGCCTCTAAAATCGTTTCGCTTTCCTTAAGCCGCTGACCGTCTATATCGTAAAGGGCAAACACCGCATCCCGCAGGGATTCCACACACATACAATCGCCGATAACGTTACGGGCAAAAACCGTGCTGCCCGCACCCATAAACGTAATTTTCATAAAACTACCCCCAAATTTTCAAAAAGCTTGCGCAGAAAACCTACTGCACAAGCTTTTAATTGTTATTAAAGCACGAAATGCTCTGCTATTATTTCAACACCCTCAAGCTTCGCCTTAAGCTGACCGTAGGGAGCCTTTTCGGTAATAAGGGCATACTGGCCGTTATCCAGTGCGATTACCTGACCCAAGCCCTCGGAAGGTGCCACGGCGGTACGAACGTAAAGCTTAACGGGGGTTGCATCAAGAGGAAGCACAAAGCCGTCTTCACAAACCTTGCGGGGTTCTTCCGCAACGGGGCAACGGATAGCCTGGATAATATCGGAAACCACGGCGCTGGCGGTAGGCAAGCTGCCTGCACCTCTGCCGTAAAACACCAGCTCATCCACCATGTTGCCGGTAACGGAAACGGCGTTGAATACGTCAACGGTAGAAGCTATCTGGGTGCCCTGCTTAACCAAATGAGGAGCAACCATAATGCTTACCTTATCCTCTACCTGCTCTGCTACGCCAAGAAGCTTAACGGCATAGCCTGCCTTTGCGGCAGCGGCAATATCGGCACTGTCTATGCCCGTGATCCCCCTGCGAAGAGCAGCGCTTTCAATGGGGATATGCTTACCGAAGGCTATACCGGCAAGGATGCAAATTTTACGAAGTGCATCAAAGCCCTCTACGTCTGCGGTGGGGTCCTTTTCCGCATAGCCCTTTGCCTGG
Source organism: Eubacteriales bacterium (assembly GCA_045604285.1). GTDB lineage: Bacteria > Bacillota > Clostridia > Oscillospirales > CAG-382 > SIG636. Next base: position 22,216 of record JAZUNS010000088.1, on the reverse strand, counting down.
GCATCCTTAAGTACGTCGTCAAATGCGGCGCCTTCAAAAAGCATTTTTGTAAGTATATAGTTGGTGGTGCCGTTAAGGATACCTGCAATTTTGGTAACCTTATTGGCGGTAAGGCAATTTATAAGGGGGGCAATAACGGGTATGCCGCCGCCAACGCTTGCCTCGTACAGATAGCATACGTTGTTCTTTTTAGCCGCCTCAAGAAGTACGTCACCATACTTGGCAACAACCTCTTTATTGGAGGTAACCACGCTTTTGCCGCTTTCCAGCGCTTTAAGAGAGAAATCAAAGGCAGGCTGTGCGCCGCCCATAGTCTCAACCACTACGGAAACGGTGGGGTCTGCAAGGATCTTGCCATAATCCTTGGTAACAACCTTTTCAAGGTCGTGCCCCTCAAAGGAGCGAAGATCCAAAACGTGGGCAACGTTTATAAGCGGCTCGCCGTTGCCGCCCAGCTTTTTGGAAATTGCAGCAGCGTTATTCTTTAAAACCTCATAAACGCCGCCGCCTACAACGCCCATACCGAGTATTGCAATATTAAACATAAATTAACATCCTCCGAATTTAAGTCACCCTATGATATCACACCCAAGGCGTTTTTGCAAGAAGTTTAATTAAAAAAGCACAATTTTGCCAATTAAAGGTTATAATACCTATCAAATTCGGCAGGATGAGGTATTGCCGCAAGCTGTTTGCATTCCTCACGCTTGGTGCGGATAAAGCTATCTATAAGCTCCTTGGGGAATACGCCGCCTGCGGTAAGATAATCGTTATCGGCTTCAAGAGCGTCCAGGGCGCTGTCAAGAGAGGTGGGCAGATGCTTAAGCTTTGCTTTTTCCTCATCGCTAAGATGGTAGAGGTTAACGTCATAGGGGCCCCAGCCGTTGGCGTGGGGGTCTATTTGATTCTTTACACCGTCGAGGCCTGCCATAAGAATAGCGGCGTAACAGAAATAAGGGTTGCAGGTAGCGTCGGGATTTCTAAGCTCAAACCTGCGCTTATCGGGGCTTTTAGCATAGGCGGGGATACGGATAACGGCACTTCTGTTAGAGGTGGCGTAGCCCACGGTAACGGGTGCCTCAAAGCCGGGCACAAGGCGTGTGAAGGAATTTGTGCTGGGGTTGGTAAGGGCGCAAAGGGAATTTATATGCTTAAGCAGACCACCCATAAAATAATGTGCGGTTTTGCTAAGCCTTGCATATCCCTCATCGTCAGAGAACACGGGCTTGCCATCCTTAAGCAAAAGCATATGCACGTGCATACCGCTGCCTGCCACGCCATAAATGGGCTTGGGCATAAAAGTAGCGGTTTTGCCGTATTTAAGGGCGGTGTTGTGGATTATATATTTTATCATCATGGTGGCGTCAGCCATTTTGGACATCACACCAAGCTGAGGCTCTATCTCAAACTGACCGGAGGCGGCAACCTCGGGATGATGATAGTTTATCTCTATACTGGCATCCTTCATGTGCAGGCACATTTCGCTGCGGCACTCGTAGGAGGCGTCAAAGGGCTTTGCAATGTGGTACGCCTTTTGCTTTGCAACAACACAGCCCATACCCTCAACGGCGCTGTTCCAATAGGACTGCTTTGCATCCAAAGAAACGCCTATGCTGTTTGGCTGTACCTCCCAACCCACTTGGTCAAAAAGATAAAACTCAAACTCAGGCAAAATAAGCATTGTATCCGCTATACCGCTATCCTTCATATACTGCTCTGCTGCAAGGACGATATTGCGGGGATACTGGGCAAGGGGTCTGTTTTCGGTGGCGCCTATTATCATGGCGTTGCCCGTCATGGACAGGGTGGGTATCTCACAGAAAGGGTCAACAAGGGCGGTATCGGGGTCGGGTATAAACACCATATCGCTCTTTTCAACCACGGCGTAGCCGTAATTGGAAGCGTCAAAGCCTATGCCGCTTTTCATCGTTTCTTCCGAAAAGTTTTCGGCAGGGATGGTAACGTGGCGATACTGACCGTTTATGTCAACCATCTTAAAATCCACCATTTTTATATCTTTTTCCTTTATAAGCGCAAGAATATCCTTTATGCTTTTTGCCATATCTTTTCCTCCGTTTTGTTTTTATACGTTAAGTATATCAGTATTTGCCCTCTCCGTCAATATAAAACAAAGCCAATTGCCTAAACAATTTGATAAAAAGAGTTGCTTTCTTATTGATTTTTGTCTTCGGTTGTAATATAATAGTAACTTAGAAAGGTATGGTATAAGCTATGATACACTTGCAAAAAACACCCGAGGCGGTAATTGAATATTTGCGCACCCGCACGGGCGTTTATGACGAGGGCATCCTCCTTATGCGTACCGATTTGGGCAGCGACCTTGTAAAAAAAGACGTATGGATAATGCTTACAAAAAAAGAGCTTATCGTTGCCGAGGGCTGCGTTGAGATAAAGCGTGGCGAACGCCGCAGCGACGGTGCAGTAGCGTTTTTTAACGAAAGCGCCTTTAACCGTTACGAAGCGGCAAAGCTTAAGGGCTTTAAAATGGAAGAGCAGCTTAGCGGCGGTATCTTTACCTGCAAGGAAGAAGGCGAAGCCCTTGCCCTGTTTAATTACACCGGCCGTTGCAAGCATGACGTGCGAATACTTAGGGATGCACTGGGCGAGCTTGCCAAGGACGGCACCGTGGACGAAAAGAAGCTTGAAGCTACCGTGGGTGAGCTTCCCTTTTGCCCCAAGTGCGGCAGGCAATACCCCGACCACAAGCGCAGGGTTTGCCAATTTTGCGTGGATAAAAAGCGTCTTGTTAAAAACCTGGCATACTTCTTTTTGAAGTACAAGGGCTATATAGCTTTGGTACTGCTTTCCATAGGTCTGGTTACCGGCGTTGGGCTGTTGGTGCCCCAGATATCCTCTAAAATGTTTTATAATGACGTGCTTACCGAGGGCGGCAAGCACTACGGCAGGATTTGGTTTGTAGTTGCCCTGATTTTCGGGGTGCGATTGCTTTCTATGCTGTTTAATATGCTGTACTCCATAGTGGCGGCAAGGGTATCTACCAGGGTAAACTATGACCTGAAAAAGACCATATATCAGGCGGTTACCCGTCTTTCGTTAAGCTTTTTCTCCTCAAGGCAGACGGGCGGGCTTATGACCCAGATAAACAGCGACGCCAACACTATTTATTGGTTTTTCTGCGATGGGTTTCCTTTTCTTATAACCAACGGTATACAGCTTGTGGGCGTTATCGTTATAATGCTGATTGCCAACCCCATACTTACCCTTTATACCTTCGTTACGGTACCCGTTTTCTTTATACTTTACAGATCTTTGTTTAAAATATTCTCCAAGCTGCACGCCAAGCGTTTTTCCAAGCAACGCTCTATGAGCTCTTTGGTGTCGGACGTGCTTTCCGGCATGAGGGTTGTTAAAACCTTTGCCAGAGAAGATTTGGAAAAGAAGCGCTTTGCCCGCAGAAACGAGGACGCCGCAGATGCCGAGATGGGCATAAGCGTTACCTCTGCAAGGACTTTTCCGTTTTTGGGCTTCCTTTTGCAGACGGGCTCCTTTGTGGTTTGGGCTATCGGCGGCAGGCAGGTTATCGAAAGCAACGGCTCAATGAGCTACGGCGACCTTATGGCGTTTGTTGCATACATAGGCATGGTTTATTCGCCCATTAACTTCTTTGCCGACGTTGCCAATTGGTGGACGGATTGTCTTAACGCACTGCAAAGACTGTTTGAGATAAAGGATGCATCCCCCGACGTGGCAGAAAAGGACGGCGCAATGGTTCTTGATGACCTTAAGGGCGACGTGGAGTTTGAAAACGTATCCTTTGCCTACGAGGAAGGCAGAGAGGTTATTAAAAACGTAAGCTTTTCCGTACCCGCAGGCACCACCCTTGGCATAGTGGGACACACCGGCGCAGGCAAATCCACCCTGGCAAACCTGCTTACCAGGCTTTATGACCCGGACAGCGGTGTGATAAAAATTGACGGCGTTGACCTTAAGGAGCTTTCCTTTGCGGCGCTGAGAGGCAGTATTGCCATAGTATCTCAAGAGACCTATTTGTTTAGAGGCACGATAATGGATAACATCCGTTACGCCAAGCCCAACGCCACCGAGGAAGAGGTTATTGCGGCGGCTAAGGCGGCGTCTGCCCACGATTTTATTATTAAATATCCCGATGGCTACCAAACCATGGTGGGCTTTGGTAAAAAAGACCTTTCCGGCGGCGAAAAGCAAAGGGTTTCCATTGCCCGTGCGCTGCTTACCGACCCGAAGATACTTATTCTTGACGAAGCCACCGCCGCCATGGATACCCAGACGGAAAGACAGATCCAAGCGGCGCTAAACGCCGTTACCGCCGGCAGAACCACCATTATTATAGCCCACAGACTTTCCACTTTGAGAGAGGCGGATAACCTTATAGTTATAGAAAAGGGCGAGGTTGCCGAGCGTGGCACCGCTACCGAGCTTCTTAAGGCGCAGGGGGTATATTACCGCTTGTACAAGCTTCAGGCAGAAGCCCTTAAGACCGTTGGCATAGAGTAAAAGGAGCATATTATGGCAAAATCTTTTACAGACTTGGTTGATATTATATATTTTACCCCCGACAACGCCGAGTTTTACAGCACTAAAAACGGCTTTGCCGCTTTGCGTGCCTGCGTTCCGCCCATCAACAAGGACGATCTGGCTGAATTTGCAGAGGGCAACGGGGACGCACCTGCTCCGCCTAAGAGCGGCAGGGGCGGCAGAAGGATTGCCGTTGGCTCGGTTTACAGAGAGGATGGGGACAAAACGCCCCAATGGCAGGATCTGGGCAGAGTGCTTTTCCACAAAGCGTTCCCCTTTGAGCGCCCCGAGGAATACATATCCGTGCAGGATGAGGACGGAAGAGAATACGGCATTATCCGCAGGCTTTCGGACTTTGACGGCAAGGGCAGAGAGATAATAGACAAAGCCCTGCGCCGCAAGTATTTTTGCCCCGAGATAAAAAAGATACACAAGCTTAAAGAGCAGTTTGGCTACTCCTGCTGGGAGGTTGACACGGACGTTGGCTCTTTAGAGCTGGTGCTTAAGGATACCTTTGGCAGTATTTTAAGGGTAAGCGATACCTATTTGGTAATTATGGACGTAAGCGGTAACCGCTACGTTATTCCCGACGTTAACGCCCTTGACAGAAAGAGCTACAAGAAGATAGAACTTTATTTGTAATATACGGAGATATTCGGTAATGGCAAAACTTTTTTCCGCAAAAAAGAATACCGTATCCCCCCGTCGTGCCGCCGTCAGAAGGACTCTGAAGGAAATGGTGCCTGCGGGGGTAAAGCCCGTTGCCATTTCGGAATACAACCTTAGCTTTGAGCAAGATTTTATCCACGGCGCTCTTGCCCTTACCGACGACAAGGTGTATCTGTTTGACGAAGCGGTGGGGGGGCGCATACTTGACGTAAAAAGCCTTAAGGAGCTTAAGACCGTACAGTACGTAGGCTGTGTTGCCGTTGAGTACGGCGAGGGTGAGGAGAAGGCAGAGCTTTGCCGCAGCGATATGAGCAATGCCGAAAACCTGCGCCGTTTTGTAAAGCGTGCCTCTGCCATTAACGACGGCAGGCGCTTTGACCGCAGCGAGCCGGAAAAAGCTACCCGCTGCCCCAATTGCGGCAAGCCTTTTCGCCCGGGCAGCAGCAAGTGCGAGATGTGCGCTGATAAAAAGAGCATGTATGCAAGGCTTCTTAAGTACGTTAAACCCCACATTTTGCCCCTTGTGCTGGCGATTATTTTATATTTTGCGGGCAGCGGTCTGGGCGTGCTTTCCCCCGCCCTGCAAAAAACGCTGGTGGATGATTTTATTCTTTCGGAAAAGCCCTTTGGCGAGCTTAGCACCGGCTTTTATACTCTTATAGGAATAATGATAACGGTTGCCCTTACCGAGGTAGTGCTGCTTGTAGTAAAGCGCATTATTACCGCAAAGGTGGGCAACAAAATTGCCGTTACTTTGCGTGGGCTGGTGTTTGACAGTATCCCATCCATGTCGGTGGGTGATATAAGCCGTCGCTCCTCGGGTGAGCTGATTACAAGGGTTACCTCTGATACGCAGGTGCTTAAGGAATTTTTGGTAAGCCTTGTGCCGGAGCTGTTGCAGTACGGCACCCTTATACTTGCCATAGTGGCTATACTTTTCTTTATGAACTGGAAGCTGGCGTTGCTGGTTATCGTACCCGTACCGCTGATATTGGTAATGCACAGAATGGCACGCCGTTACACCCACAAGCTGTACCACCAGCAATGGCACGCCAACAGCGAGGTTAACACGGTGCTGCACGACGTTTTCTCGGGCATACGTGTGGTTAAGGTGTTTGGCACCGAGCAGATAGAGCTGGAAAGGTTTGATAAAGCCATCCAAAAGGAAAGAGATATAGCCTTCCGTAACGAGCTGTTTTGGAACCTGCTGATACCCACGGTGGACTTTTTGATGCGTGTGGGTGAGTACGCCGTGCTGCTTATTTCGGGCAGCTTGGTTTTAAGCGGCGCAATGACCATGGGCTCGGTACAGCAGCTTATATCCTACGCATCCATGATCTATCAGCCGCTGCGTTGGCTTTCCACCGTTCCGAGAAGGCTTACCCGTGCCTCTACCTCCATGGCTAAGGTGTTTGAGATAATTGACGAGGAGCCCGAGGTTAAGGAGCACGAAAAGCCCGTTGAGCGTGAGATAAAGGGCGATATTACCGTAGAGCGCGGCTTTTTCGGCTATAACAATCTGGATTACGTTCTTAAAGACGTAAGCGTAGAGATCAAAAAGGGCGAGATGATAGGCATTGTAGGCAGAAGCGGCGTTGGTAAATCCACGCTGATAAACCTTGTAATGCGCCTTTACGATTTGGACGAAGGCACCTTGCTTATTGACGGTATACCCATACAAAAATACAGCCAGCGTTGCTTGCGCTCTCAAATAGGCGTGGTGCTGCAGGAAAGCTTTATGTTTAGGGGTACCATAGCCGCCAACATACTGTACGGCGCAGAGGATGCCGACCCCGACAAGCTTATAAGGGCGGCTAAATCCGGCGGGGCGCACAACTTTATTATGGGTATGCCCGACGGCTACGACAGCTACGTAAGCGAGCGTGGGCAAAGCCTTTCCGGCGGCGAAAAGCAAAGGATACAAATTGCCCGTGCCGTACTGCGTGACCCTAAGATATTGATACTTGACGAGGCGACCGCCTCTTTGGATACGGAAACAGAAAAGCAAATACAAGACGCCCTTGCGGCTTTAACCAAGGAGCGCACCACCCTTGCCATAGCCCACAGACTTTCTACCCTGCGCAACGCCACAAGGCTTTTGGTGCTGGAAAAAGGCACCGTGGAGGAGGAAGGTACCCACGACGAGCTTATGCGTAAGGGCGGCAGGTACTACAAGCTGGTAATGGCGCAGCGCAGTACCTCGAAGCTTCAAAACAAAAACACTGAAAGGACGGCTGTTCAATCATGAAAATAACCGTAATCGGTTGCGGAAGATGGGGCTCGTTTATAGCCTACTACCTTGACCGCATTGGAAACGAAGTGACCATTGGTGCAGCGCCGGAGGATACGGCGGCTCGCAATTTTAACGAGGAGCGCACCAACGGCACCATTACCATGCCCGACCGTGTTCCCTTTATATTTGACTTAAAAGAATCGGTTAAGGATGCCGAAATAGTTGTGTTTTCCGTCCCCTCCCAAAGTCTTAGAGAAATACTTAACGGTATGGGCAAAGACGTAATGGCGGGCAAGGGCATTATCCTTTGCATGAAGGGGCTTGAGATCGATACGGGCAAGCGCCTTAGCAAGGTGGTTGCCGACGTACTGCCCGACAACCGCTGTGCGGTATGGGTTGGTCCCGGTCACCCCCAGGAGTTTGCAGACGGCAAGCCCAACTGCATGGTTATTGACAGCGCCGATACGGACTACAAAAAGATGCTGGTTGACAGCTTTACAAGCGACCTTATACGCTTTTATTACGGTGAGGACCTTATTGGTAACGAAATAGGCGCAGCCACCAAAAACGTTATAGGTATTGCCGCAGGGCTTTTGGACGGTCTGGGGCTTCCCTCCCTTAAGGGTGCGCTTATGGCAAGAGGTACCAGAGAAATTGCCAGACTTATCGAGGCAATGGGCGGCAACGGCATGAGCGCTTACGGCCTTTGCCATTTGGGTGACTACGAGGCGACGGTGTTCTCTAAATTCAGCCACAACCGCCGCTACGGTGAGGATTTTGTAAAGGGCGTAAAGTTTGACAAGCTTGCAGAGGGTGCATATACCGTTATTGCGCTGATGGGGCTTCAAACCCAGCTTGGGGTAGAGCTTCCCATATGCACGGCTGTACACAAGATAATAAATTGCGGCGAGGATGCCAAAAAGACCCTTGACGGTCTGTTTTCCAGAGATATCACCACCGAATTTCATAAATAAAAAAGTTTATATAGAGAGGTAGCATTATGAACAACACCGAAAAAACAATGGACAAGATCGTTGCCTTTTGTAAAAACAGAGGCTTTGTTTACAGCGGCAGCGAAATCTATGGCGGCCTTGCCAACGCATGGGACTACGGCCCCCTTGGCGTTGAAATGAAGAACAACATCAAAAGAGCTTGGTGGAAGAAGTTTGTGCAGGAGCGTCCCGAAAACGTAGGGCTTGACAGTGCAATTCTTATGAACCCCGAGGTTTGGGTTGCATCCGGCCACGTTGGCGGTTTTTCCGACCCCCTTATGGACTGCCGTGAGTGTAAGACCCGCCACAGAGCAGACAAGCTTATTGAAGATTTTGCCGCCCAGAACGGTATTGAAGTAAATCCCGGTGCCATGAGCTTTGAGGATATGGCACAGTTTATAGCAGAGCACGGCATAGTTTGCCCCGATTGCGGCAAGGCAGATTTTACCCCCATAAAGAAGTTTAACCTTATGTTTAAGACCTTCCAGGGCGTTAACGAGGACACTGCGGCTCAGATATATCTCCGCCCCGAAACCGCACAGGGCATTTTTGTAAACTTTAAAAACATTCAGCGCACCACCAGAAAGAAGCTGCCCTTTGGCGTTTGCCAGGTTGGTAAGTCCTTCCGTAACGAGATTACCCCCGGTAACTTCATATTCCGTATAAGAGAATTTGAGCAGATGGAAATGGAATTCTTCTGCAAGCCCGGCACCGACCTTGAGTGGTTTGCATTCTGGAAGAACTACTGTGCCGAATTCCTTTACAGCCTGGGCATGAAGAAGGAAAACCTTAAGCTTCGTGACCACGACCCTGAGGAGCTTTGCTTCTATTCCAAGGCTACTACCGACTTTGAGTATCTCTTCCCCTTCGGCTGGGGCGAGCTTTGGGGCATAGCCGACAGAACCGACTATGACCTTACCCAGCATTCCGAGCACAGCGGCGAAAGCCTTGAATACTTTGACCCCGAAACCAACGAAAAATACATCCCCTACGTTATCGAGCCCTCCCTTGGTGCAGACAGAATTATGCTTGCTTTCCTTGTTGAAGCTTATGACGAGGAAGATATAGGTACCCCCGAAAAGCCCGACGTAAGAACCGTTATGCACCTGCATCCCGCCCTTGCACCCTTTAAGGCTGCCGTTCTTCCCCTTTCCAAGAAGCTTACGGACAAGGCAATGGAAGTTTACAACGAGCTTTGCAAGGACTTTACCGTTGACTTTGACGATGCAGGCTCTATAGGCAAGCGCTACAGAAGAGAGGACGAAATCGGTACCCCCTTCTGCATCACCTACGACTTTGACAGCGAAACCGACGGTTGCGTTACCGTTCGTGACAGAGACACCATGGAGCAGGTAAGATTGCCCATAGGCGAGCTTAAGGCTTATATTGCAGGTAAAATTGCATTTTAACAGGCTGGAAAAAACAAGCAGGATTTAAAAAATCCTGCTTGTTTTTTATTCTAATTTAATGGTGGGATAAGTCCCGCATCGTACCTTAATATTGCCGAGGCGTCAAGGCTGTTTGTCTTGCCGTTGCGGTTAAAATCACACAAAGCGCCGCCTATGGCAAGGCCTGCGTCTACCTTAAGAACTAATGCCGCATCAAGGCTGTTTATCTTACCGTCAAGGTTTACGTCGCCCATTTTGTAATCGCCCCGTGGCAGGCTGTTTGCGTCTTCTGCGCGGGTGCAGCCTTCGATTATGCCAAAGCCCAGAGAGTGGCTGTCACTGCCGATGACACAGCCTGCGGCAATACAGTTGGCGTAAACAAGGAGCCCTTCGCCCTCTTTTTCGCCCTTGCCCACAAAGCCGCCCTTTACCGCACCGCCGCTTACTGCGCCCAAGGCGCTGCAATCGGCAAGGCTTACGGATGCCCTTGCGCCCACCACGCCTACGGTGCCGCAAAAGCCGCCTGCTGCAAGCTTTTCACCGTAGACATAGGCGTAGGAAACGCAACCCGTAAAGCCCGCTTTGGCGGTGCCGCCGTTATCCTTTGCGGATATTGCGCCGCAAAGACCGCCCACCACCGTGCCGTAATCACCCTCTGCCAGGACGGTGCCGTGGGCTTCGCAGCCCTCTGCAATTACGGTAGCGGTGCGCTTTATGCTTCTTGCCTCAGCCATTCCTATCATTCCGCCGCAGAAGGCGTCACCCTTCACTTGGCAACGGGAGCGGCTTTCAAGCACCGTAGCGCTTACCGTATTGCCGTAGGCGGCGGAAAGCACTGCACCTGCCAAGCCGCCCACAAAGCTTTTACCCGTTACCGTTCCGCTGACGCAGCAATTTTTTATAAGGGCATCGCCCTTGTAGGCGTACAGTCTGCCCACAAGTATACCGCAATAATCGTTACCTTCCACGGTGGCGTTTTCTACCGTAAGATTTTTTACGGTGCCGTCGGTAATCGCACCGAAAAGGCCGCTGTAGAGGGCATCCTTTACCAAAAGCCCCCTTACGGTATGTCCGTTACCGTCAAAGCTGCCCGAAAACGGCAGGCTTGCATCCTGCCCAATGGGCGTAAAGGCCTGGTTTAGCGTTATATCATCGGTAAGCACAACGGATACGCCCGCCATGCTGTCACCCCCTGCTACCCGTTGGGACAGAGCAAAAAGCTCTTTGGCGGTGCCGATATACACCGTATCGTCGGCGCAGACGGAAACCGAAGTAATTAAAAGCAGCGTTGCCAAAAGCGTAAAAACAATGCGGCGCATGGTACACCCCCCTTTTTCTACGGCTATTGTACCACATTGGGGGCAGATTTTCAATACCTACGGCTCCCAAAGCATCGGCAGCGCCTCTTCGGTCAACAGCTCCGCCACCTGCTCTTTAGAGATTGGCAAAGAAAAAGGGGCTGTTTTTTGGCTAAGCACGCCGCCGGGGAAGAAAAATACCACTCCCCCGGGGCTTAAATAAAAGCTATCCCACTTAAAATGCCGACGCAATCTTACAGCCACGTCGGAAAACATAGGCTCTGCCAAGGCGGTGCTTTTTTCCTCTGCCGCCTGCAACAAAAGCGAACAAAGCTGCTTTTTGGCACCCTTTGTAAACAGCCGCTTTGGCATTAGAATATTGCCCGTGGGCTTATGCCACAGCACGGCGGTACGGCTTTGCCTTGTACCGTTTCCGTCGCTTACGGTAACATCCGTATAAGCAGACAGAACGGCGGCGTTTTCGTAACATATAACGGTGTTAAGCGCCGCACCGTAGGGTGCCCCCTTACGCTTTGCCGCCTGCGGCGCCATCTTTTCACGGGTGTAGTCATCAAACCCTTGCCTAAGCCTGCGGTAATAGGTGCCAAAGCTTTTATCCATGGCACCGCCCTCTGCCTTAAGCTTGGGCAAGGAAAGCTTTATAAACACATCCCCGTCACCCAATGCGTATCGTTCCGTTTCAACGGTAACGCTGTTCATATTATCACCCCGTACCATAATATGCATAAAGCGTTGTGTTATTTCAGGTTTTCCCGCCTGCCAAGTGTTTTTTTGGGGATGGCAAGCAAAAAGTCCTCCATACCGTTAAGGCTGAACGGGTAAAGGGGTGTCATATATCCCACACCAAAGCTTTTCTTTTTTAAAAGTGCCATTACCGTAAGCCCAAAGGCAAAAAGTATGCCGTAAAGCCCCGCAAAATAGGCAGCAAACAAATACAGATACCTTAGCAGCACCGAGGAGGAGTTAAGGGCAGGCACTATAAACCCCGCCGTTTCGGAAAACGCCACGATAAGCAGCACCGAGGTGCCGGCAAGCCCCGCCTCTACCGTTGCGTCACCCACCAGCAGCGAGGCAACCAGCCCCACCGCTTCGCCCACGCTTCTGGGCATACGGACGCCAACCTCACGTATTATCTCAAAGGCGGTAAGCATTAAAAGGATTTCGGCAATAAACGAAAGCTTTATATCCTTTTCCATCTCCTCAAGGGAATCCATAAGCACCGATGGCAAAATTCCTCGGTCGTGATACACGGCGGCGGTAAAAAGCGCAGGCAAAAGCAAGGAGGCAAGCAACGCAAAAAAGCGCAGACAGCGCATAAAGGTGGCATACCAGGCGGGCTTTAGGTAGTCCTCGGCAGATTGAATGCTTTCCGCAAACACGTAGGGAGCAGTAAGCACAAAGGGGCTTCCGTCACAGACTATCCCCACCCTGCCGGATAAAATTTTGGATGCTACCTTATCCACCTTTTCGCTGCTGCCAAGGGTTGGAAAAAAGCTGCCCTTGGGGGCAAGAAGCTGCTCTAAATTTCCGCTGTCCACCACGCAGCTTGCCGAGGCGGCTGAAAGCTTGCTTCGCAGATTGCTGATAACGGCAGGTGACGCCCGCCCCTCTACGTACACGATACACGCCTTTGTACCCGTAAGACTGCCCACGGTAAGGCTTTCCACCCGCAGCTTATTGCTTTTTATAATGCGGCGCAGGGCGGCAACGTTACCCTCGCCGCTTTCGGTAAAGCCCGCACGGGGGCCCCTTACGGTTACGTCGCTGTCGGGCTCGGTAACGCTGCGATAGGCAAAGGCGTCGGCACCCACAACGGTGCAGTATAGTCGGTCCGTCTCTACCGCCACAAAAACGTTGCCGTACAAAACGGCTGTAACGCCGTCCTCGGCTTTTTGGCAAGGGGTAAGGGCGGCACTTTGCAAAAGGCTGTCAAAGCCGCCGCAAAAGCTGCTGTCACAGCTTTTAACAAGGGGCGCCACTATTCTGTCGGCAATATACTCTCTGCCGCTGATATTGCGTATAAAAAACAAGGCAACACGGCACCCCGCCTTGTTTATGGGGCGCACGGTAAGGTCGGCGCTGTTGCCCAAACGGCTGTAAAAATAGCCGCACAGCTCATCAAAATTTTGGATATCCACGGTTAAATATCACCTTTAATAACGGTTTTATCAAAGAAAGTATTTCCTTTAACGGCAAAAAATATTCGGTAAAAACTAATCGACGCTTATTGACATAATGCCGCCGTAAGTGTATAATAATTTACGGTTAAAATGTAGAATTGTGTGTTTATATAGAGGTGTTTTTTATGGCTAAGCCTTTACGTATAATTTTTTGTATACTATCGGTAATATTGGTTGCGGCAACCGTAGTTGCCTGCGTACAGATAGTAAAAAATCCCAACGGCAGCGGGGACGAAAGCAGCGTTATATCGGTTGAGGAAAGCAGCGTGCTTTCCGTGCCGGATGCGGAATCCTCCGTTGTGCCCGAAAGCACTGTAGAATCCTCCTATGAAAGCGAAAGCACCGTGGAAATTGAAAGCAGTGAAGAAAGCGAAAGCAGCGAGGAGAGCGAAAGCAGCGAGGAAAGCGAAAGCTCTGCCCCCGATAACAGCAGCATCCCCAACCAGGGCGGTACAGACCCCATCGTTACCGCACCCTCTTCCCTTGAAACCAGCGAGCTTGACGCATATTTCAACAATTCGCTTTTTGTTGGTCACTCGGTAATGGTACATTTTTATAACCGTGTGTCCTCTTGGCGCTCTACGGTTGCGTCGGATGTTTTGGGCAATGCACTTATTTGTTGCTCCAGCAGCTTTGGCTTTTACAATAACGCAAACCAAACCCCCGATACGGCGGATAACGTGTTGCCCAAGTACAGGGGCGTACCCTATAATATAGAGGATCTGCCCGCAGTAACCGGCAGAGATACGGTTTATCTGGGGCTTATGGGGCTTAACGACCTGGGTATGTACGGCACCGCCGATACCTGCGCCGAAAAGGCAGCGGAGGAGGTTGTGCGCTGTATTGAAAAGATAAAAGAAAAAAATCCCCAGGTTACGGTGGTTGTGCTTGCATCTACTTACCTTACCAGGGATAAATCCTATCCCCGTTTGAACAACCGCAACATGAGCCTGCTTAACAACCAAGTTTTGGATTATTGCAACCAAAACGGCATAGACTTTATTGACGTTGCCACACCCCTTACCGACGGTGACGGATATTTGGCTTCTGTATACTCCAACGACAACTATTGCCACTTGACTACCCCTGCCTATTACATATGGATGGACGTTTTGCGTGACTATGCAAGCAAAAAGCAGGCAGGCACCTGGACCAACCCCCAAAGCATTAAGCTTTTTGAAAACTGATAAATCTATACTGAAAGGAATAAAACTAACATGAAAAGAATTTTTGCATTGATTTTGGCAGGTCTTATTACTACCGCCGCATTTACCGCTTGCGGCAACGGTGAGGAAAGCTCATCTGCAGGCGAATCCTCGGGCAGCGAGGTTAGCTCTTCCGTTGAGGAATCCGTAAATGCGCCTGTTTTCAACGCCGATGCTTTGAAAACCACCGTATGCGGCCTTATGAAGGATGCATATCTTGAAATGCCTGCAGACGCAATTTATAACGATACCGGCATTAACCCCGAAACCTTTGCCGAAGGCTTTTGGGTATGCGAGGATACCGGCAACTCTGCCGAGACCGTTGCAGTTTATAAGGCTATAAGCGAAGAAGAGGGCGAAAATATCAGAACCCTGCTTAAAAACAAGCTTACAAGCCTGCAAAACCAGTATAAGGACTACAACGCAGACAATTATCAAATGTCCCTTAAGGCAGTTGTAGGCGGCGAGGGCGTTTACGCTTATATCGTAATCTCTCCCAACGTTGAAAGCATTAACAACGCAATCAAGGCAGCTATTGCCGGCTGATAGCGGAACGGAGCCATAAGTGGAAAAGAACAAGAAAAAAAGCGCATGGCTGTGGATATTGCTGTGCCTGCCCATGGTGTTTATAGTTTATTACTTTATAACGCTTTCCGGCACGGATATTGACGTAGAAAAGGTATCAGCCGTGGAAGTGACCGCACCGGATGGAGAGAAGTTTTCCTTTACAAAAAAGGAAGATATAGAGTTTTACGTTGAAATGTTTTTAAACTCTGCCCCTCTTCCCTCCCCCTTGAGAGAGGTTGACGGTGACGATTGCTTTAACGTAAGCATCGCCCGCCCCGAGGGCAACGTAAGCTTTAAGCTGTACCCCGAGGTAAACACAAACGGCTGCTTCTTTACCAAGGAAAGCGGCGAGCACTGCGCCCTGCTTTCGGAGCACGCAACCGGGCTTTTACAGCGCAGTGAGTACGAAGCCGTTTACGAAAACGCAGGCTGCACTCTGCCCACCCTTTATTTTGCATCCGGCGGCGGCAGCGTTACGGTGTTGCCCTCTGAATACAGCTGGCAGTACCAAAACATTGCCAACGCAGGGGTTGATTATAAGGGCGCCGCCAGGGCAACCGAGCCCCAGCGCTTTAACTATAATTTTAAGATAATTGATAACCCCATTGATTTTTCCGTTGAGCCGGAAGAGCGTATTTTAACCTTTACCGATCCCGATGGCAACGTCCTTAAGGAAACCGAGTTTTCCACTCTTTACCGCACCAACGACACCGTATTGAAGGTACGTCTGGAAGCCCGTTGGGGCAGCGCAGGCAGAGCCTTGGGCGGTACTGCGGTATACGAGTTTGAGGTGTTCTATGACGTATTGCCCGAGCTTAAGCATCACCCCATAGAGGCTGTAGCAGGCGATATGATATACCTTACCTTCAGCCATTTAAGCGCTGATGAGACCATTACCTTGGATACACAGCTTAAAACCTCTGAGCTTAAGGTTATTTACGGCAAGGATGACGACTACGCCCATATAGTTTTGCCCCTTAGTATCGACAACGACGCAGGCGATTATTCTCTTGCCTTTACCATCGGCCAGGTTAAGGAAAGCTTTACTCTAAGCGTAAAGAAGGCGGATTCCTCCCTTGTAAGAGAGCGAATGGATACCGAGCTTTACACCCAATCCCTTACCCCCGATAAGATCGCAAGCTACCAAGCCCTGCTTAAGGAATGGGGCGCAAGCGATAACGAAGGGCTTATAAGCTTTGGCAGCAAGTTCAGCAAGCCCGTAAGCGGCGACGTCCTTTACGATTTTGGTACCTATATGTCCGTTAATGACGTTGTTCCCTACTTCCATTTGGAAAGCATAGATTATGCGGTTACAGATAAGGATACCGTTAAGGCTACCAAGAAGGGCGTTATAATCTATATGGGTGAGGACGATATCCACGGCAAGATGGTGGTAATAGACCACGGCTACGGCATACTTAGCCACTATTACAACCTTGGTGCCTTTAGTGAGTCTAAGGCAGTGGGTGACACGGTTCAGGAAGGCGAAATTATAGGCACCGGCGGTATCAGCGGCATGACCTACAAAAACGGTGAAGAGGCTGTAGCAATGCTTAGATTTGCCATAACCGTTAACGGCGTATTCGTTGACCCCAACAGCTTTTATCAAGCCGGTCTTAATATTACCGAATAAAACTTAATAAAAAATCAGCACGGAATGTCACTTTAAGGTAACGTTCCGTGCTTTTTTTGCAAAAAAGAGAAGCCTGCAAAAGGCTTCCCCATAAACGCTATTTTTTCTCTGCCAAAAGCTTGTTAAGCTCATCAACAAAGGCATCAAGGTCTTTAAACTGACGGTAAACCGAGGCAAAGCGCACGTAGGCAACCTCGTCAATTTCCTTCAGACGGCGCATGACCATCTCGCCGATATAAGAAGTAGGTATTTCGTTATGAACAGAGTTTTGCAGGTTGCGCTCTATATCGCTTACGATACCCTCCATAACGTCCTTGGAGATCTGGCGCTTATCGCAGGCACGGATTATACCCGCAAGCAGCTTGTTTCTGTCATAGGCTTCCCTTGTATTGTCCTTTTTTACCACAAGCATGGGGACGTCCTCAATTATCTCGTAGGTGGTAAAACGGCGCTGACACGCAAGGCACTCTCTGCGGCGACGGATAGAGGCACCCTCTGCCGTTGGGCGTGAATCGATAACCTTGCTTTCGGGATGGTTACAAGCAGGACACTTCATTTAACAAAACACCTCTTTCTGTTAACAAGCGGAAATTACCGCTTTTAATATATTGTAACACAAACAAAACTTTTTGTAAAGAAAGGATTTTATACTTTATGAAAAACAAACCTTGCAGCTACGCATTATACACCCTTATTATAGGAACTTTACTTCCTATTACCCTGTGCATAACCTACATAGCCTGCCTATGGAACAGCCACACCCTAAGCAGCTATTTCTTTATCAGACAAGCTGCCGAGGTGGTAGAAGCCACCCTGGGATGTATTATTTTCGCCTTTGGTTGCGCTTTCCTTTGGGAGCAGCTTTATAGGCGTTATTGCTCTTAGAGGCGGTGCGTTTGCCGCCGTGGGGCAAAAGCACGGGTATAAGGTCGGTGCGGTGGGCCTGCTCTAAAGCACGGCGAACCAAGGGGGCGTTTTCCGGCTTATAGGACTGAAGCAGCGCCCTTTGCAGCCGTTTTTCCTCATAGCTTTTGGGTACGTACACCTTTTCCATGTCAAAGGGGTTAAGCCCCGTGTGGAACATACAGGTGCTTGCCGTGCCGGGGGTTGGATAAAAATCCTGCACTTGCTCCGGATTAAGCTTGTTCTCACGCAGGTACAGCGCCAGTGCTATAGCGTCGTTTATGGTGCTGCCCGGGTGGGAGGACATTAAATACGGCACAAGGTACTGCTCCTTCCCCATGGACTTTGTAAGCTGATAAAACCGTGCCTGAAAGCGCTTATATACCTCAAAGGAGGGCTTGCCCATGTATTTAAGCACGTTGTCAGAGCAATGCTCCGGGGCAACCTTTAGCTGTCCGCTTACGTGGTTTGCCACAAGGCGCTTAAAGAATTTTTCGTTTTTATCCTCCAGCAGGTAGTCAAAACGAATGCCGCTGCGTATAAACACACGCTTTACGCCGGGGATCTGCTCTACCTTTTCCAAAAGGCGGACGTATTCGCTATGGTCGGCGTTAAGGTTTTTGCAGGGCTTGGGGAACAGACAGCGCTTGCCGGTACATACGCCGTTTTCCTTCTGCTGTGCGCAGGCGGGGTGGCGGAAGTTGGCGGTAGGGCCGCCTATATCGTGAATATAGCCTTTAAAATCGGGCATTGCGGCGATAAGCTCTGCCTCCTCCAGCACGCTTTTTTCACTGCGAGAGCAAACGCTTCTGCCCTGCACGTAGGTAAGGGCGCAGAAGTTACAGCCGCCGAAACAGCCCCTGCTGTGGGTTATGGAAAACTTAACCTCGGCTATTGCGGGCACGCCGCCGTCCTTCTCGTAGGAGGGGTGGTAGTTGCGCATATAGGGCAAGGAATACACCTTGTCAAGCTCGTTACGGGTAAGGGGCGCCATCGGCGGGTTTTGAACAAGCATACAATCGTCATATTCCTCGCACACGGCTTTGCCCTTTATGGCGTCCATATTATCGTACTGTATCTTAAAAGCCTTGGCATAGGCAGTTTTATCGGTCTTAAGGGTGTTGTAATCAAAGGTGTAAACGCTTTCAAAATGGGGCTTTTCTTCCTTTGCGCAGCGATACACCGTACCCCTTATATCCCTAAGCTTGTGGACGGGCACGCCCTTATCCAAAAGAAAAGCTATGCGGCGCATGATGTTTTCGCCCATGCCGTAGGCAAGCAGATCGGCACCGCTGTCTATAAGTATGCTGCGGCGCACCTTATCCGTCCAATAGTCGTAATGGGCAAAGCGGCGGGTAGATGCCTCGATACCGCCTATAACTATGGGGATATCGCCGTAAGCCTCTCTTATACGGTTGCAGTAGACGATAATTGCCCTATCGGGGCGCTTGCCCGACTTGCCGCCGGGGGAATAATAATCGTCACCCCTGCGCTTTTTTGCGGCAGTATAGTGGGCAACCATGCTGTCTATGTTACCGCTGTTTACAAGAAACCCCAGACGAGGCCTGCCAAAGCGGCAAAAATCCGGCGTGTTGCGCCAATCGGGTTGTGCAAGGATTGCAACTCTAAAGCCTTCAGCTTCCAGCACGCGTGAGATTATCGCCGTACCGAAGGAGGGGTGGTCTACGTAGGCGTCACCCGTTACCAACACAAAATCGGGTGCATCCCAGCCAAGCTCTTTTATTTCTTCTGCTGTTACGGGTAAAAAGGGCATATTGCTACCTCTCTTTCGGCAAACTATAAATAAATTATAACATATCTTTATGGAAATGCAAGCACAAAAAAGAAAGGGCAAGGGGCTGTTGACAAAAAGACCCTTTGCCCTTATATAAAAAATAATCGGGGCAAAAGCCCCGATTATTTTTATTTGTTAAGCTATTTGGTTATGCTTCAACGGGAAAGCTGTCGATGATGAGTGCGTCAAACTTGAGGATCTGAGCAGCGTCAAGGCTGTTAACCTTACCGTCACCGTTTACGTCAGCACGAACGAGTGCGTCATCGTCAAGGGTGATCATCAAAGCGTCATACTTAAGAACCTGAGCAGCGTCAAGGCTGTTAACCTTGCCGTCGTTATTAACGTCACCGTAGAGGATATCTTCTTCTTCGATGGTAACGTTGATGGTAACGATTTCATCTTCGCCGGTGTAAAGAACGGCTGCTTCAGCCATGTTCTTAACCTTGAAGGTGTAGGTGTAGGTGCCTGCTTCAAGACCTGCAAGAGAGATAGTGCCGTTGTAAACGAGCTTCTTGCCGGTGAAGTAATTAGCGCTGTCGTCGTCAACGAGTTCATAACCGCTTACAGATGCCCATTCGCCGGAAGGACCAGCCATAAGGAGGTCGGAAGCGCCGAGGCCGTGGAGAGTTTCGAAGCCGTAAGCAATGGATTCGGTACCCATAGCAACGGTTACGTCGATTTCGGTCTTAGCGTTGTCGATTACATAGTCTTCGCCGTCAACGGTAGCGTTGCCTTCGAAGCCGGTTTCATAACCGCGATACTTCATAGCGCCCTTAACCATAGCAAGAGCTATATCATCGAAGTAAGTATCGAAGAGAGCGTTGTCGCTTTCGCCGATGCCGAATGCGGGTTCATGGCTGATGAAGCCAAGCTCAACGAGGATGGTGGGAACAGAGTCGCTTGCGTTGTTGGTAACAACAAGGTTATCTCTGGGCTTAAGACCTCTGTTATTGAAGAGGTTGAGTGCAACGAGTTCGTCAAGAACGGACTGTGCAAAAGCTTCGTCGTTAGCGTCGCCGGTTTCGTGGAGAACCTCGATACCCTTAACGCCGGTAGCTTCGTAAGAGTTACGGTGTACGCAGATGAAGAGATCGAAGTCGCCTGCGTTAACCTTTGCAGCTCTGCTCATAAGGCCGTCGTCAACGTCTTCAATTCTGGTGAATGCAACGGTGTAGCCGAGGGATTCGAAGACCTCACCAAGTCTGAGAGACATAGCAAGAGTATCGTCTTTTTCCTGTCTGTCGCCGTTAACTGCGCCGGGCTGAGAACCGCCGTGACCGGGGTCGATAATGATGTCGGCAGAAGTTACACGGTTGCCTCTAAGGTCGAGAGGCTTTTCTACGTAGAAGAAGTTGTAAGATTCGGATCTTACAGAGTCGGTTGCGGTAACGCCGTCACCCTTAGCAACTACGGTTGCCTTGGTGTAGTTGGTGTTGCCTGCATAGCCAACAACGGGATCCATTTCGATGGTGTAGGTAAGCTCGGTGATGCCTTCTTTAACGAGGGTATCGTCAACGTATACGTCGTAAGCTACTGCGCCTTCAACTGCTTCCCAAGAAATGGTGGGAGCTTCGAAGGTTTCCATCTGAGTAAGGTTACCGGTGATGCCGGTAGGAGCGTTAAGCTGAGGAAGAACGGGAGCATCGGGCTTATCGCAATAACCCATGATTTCGATTTCGGAAAGGGTAATGCAGATGTAGGGGTTAACTATGGTAAACTCAAGAATTACATAGGTACCAACAAGTGCGTTGCCGGTTGCCTTGTATGCCTTTACGGGGCCTTCGTCGGTGGTGGTAGCTTCACCAAAGAGGGTTGCTGCTGCAACGTCTTCGCTGTCGCCAACGTAAACCTTAACCTGAGAAGGATAGCCGCGGTTAGCAGAATTTTCTCTTGCGTTCATGTAAGCGATAACTTCGTCTACATAAACAGCGCTGTCAAACTTGAAGTATACAAATGCTGCGCCGGGGATCATGCCGTCAAGCCAGAATTCTACGTTCTGACCGAGGGAGGAACCGGTTGCAACGGTGGGGATAACGCCGTCGGTAAGCTTACCGTCGTGATATTCTTCCCAGTTGCCGTCGTCACAGTAGTTGCCGGAGGTGCCGTTGTCAATACCGTCACCCTTGTAATCGCCGTAGCCGGCGATGTTTTCGGTGTCGGCTGCAACCATAATTTCAACTTCAGAGCAGGTTATTCTCCACTTTTCACCTGCGGTGAACTGAAGGATAACGTAGCTGCCGCTGAGCTTACCGTTAACGGTGTACTTTCTTACTGCGCCTTCGGGATCGGAGGTAATAGCTTCGCCCATGTAGGTTGCTGCTGCAAGATCTTCGCTGTCGCCAACGTATACGTCGATCTTGGTGGGATAACCGGTGTTAGCGTTGTCGGTTCTGTTGTTCATGTAAACGTTAACCTGTTCAAGGTCGATAGCTGCATCAAACTTGAAGAATACGTTGATAACGCCGGGTGCGGTGCTTGCGTGCCAGAACTCTACGTTTTGACCCTTGGTTTCACTGGCGTCGCCGGTGGGGATGATACCGTCGTTAAGCTTACCGTTGTGGTAAACTTCCCAATCAGTACCGGGAGCTTCACAGTAGTTGCCGGAGGTGCCGTTGTCTACGCCTTCGCCCTTGTACTGTGCGTTGCCTGCTACGTTAGTGAGAGGCTTGTCATATTCGGGTTCAACAACTTCCTTAGCGAAAGCTGCGTTGATGGTAAGGGTGCCTGCGGGGGTGCCCCAAGGATCTGCGGGATCATAGGTGTTAACCATGATCTGGAGCTGGTCGCCTGCTGCTA
>JAZUNS010000087.1:0-3582 GCA_045604285.1 Eubacteriales bacterium | reverse complement strand
AGGGGTTTTTAACGCCGTTGGCGCTGAACTCGCCAAGGATCTGCTTGCCGCTGCTGCCCGTACCGTCGTGCTTGGGGTCGCCGCCCTGAATCATAAAGTTTTTCATAATACGGTGGAAGGTAAGCCCATCGTAGAAGCCGTCTTCCGCCAGGCAAAGGAAGTTATCCACGGTAATGGGGGCGTAGGTGGGGTCCAGCTCCAGCTTGATGGTGCCGTAGTCCTTAACCTCTATCTCCACGTGGTGCTTTTTGGTTATATCGTAGGTATACTTATAATTCTTTTGTATCTCGGCGGCGCTTTCGCTGCTTGGGCTGTTGCTTTCAACCTGAGAATTGCTGCCGCTGCCGTTGGTACCGGAGGTGTAGCTGACATCATCCGCCCAGGGGCGAAGGGCAAGCACTACTATCAAAACGATTATTGCTGCAACGCCAACAACCGTAAGCACCGTGGTCAGCGTCTTTTTGCGCTTTTCTGCCGCTTTTTTAGCCTCAAGCTCTTCACGCAGGCGGCGTCTTTCTTCTAATCTTTGCTGATAAAGCTCGTCTTTTTTTGCCATTTTCAAAAATCTCCTATTTAATACTGTCGTATATTGCTTTTGCCGCTGCGGCAACGTCGGGCTTGCCCAATACCGAGCTGCCCGCCACAAGCACGTCGGCGCCTGCCTCGTAAACAAGGGCTGCGTTGTCTGCACCGATACCGCCGTCCACCTCTATGTGGAAATCCAGCCCCAGCTTTTCACGCTGCTCAGCCAGCTCCCTTATCTTGGGCAGGCAGGAGGGCATAAACTTCTGGCCGCCAAAGCCCGGCTCTACACTCATGACCAAAGCAAGGTCTAAAAGGGGCAGCAGCTTTTCCAGGGCAGAAGCGGGCGTACCCGGCTTAATTGCGGCGCCGCACTTAACACCCAGCGCCTTAATGGCGGCAAGGTCACCGGCGGGGTCGTCGGTAGCCTCCACGTGGATGCAGATAAGCTCTGCACCTGCGTCGGCAAAATCTTTTATGTACCGCTTGGGGTCGGTTATCATCAAATGGGCATCAAAAAACATACCCGTTTCCTTGCGTATGCTTTTAATAAGGGGCTGACCAAAGGAAATATTGGGCACAAAAATGCCGTCCATCACGTCCAGATGCAGCCAGGGTACACCTGCGCCCTCTAAAATTTTAAGTTTTTCGCCTATCCTGCCAAAATCGCAGGCCAAAAGTGAAGGCGCCAACAAAAGCGGCTTTTTATCCATAAACACTGTTACCTCTTTTCACTACCGTCCAACACGAAAGCCCCCGCGCCGACATAGAATAATATAGTAAAACAAGCCGCCGTTGCTTCCGAAAGGAAGTTTATGCCAAAGGACCCAACCCCAAAAAGGAAGAGGCGGCGGCACTTATATAAACTGATTTAGCTTTGCCTTTTAAGGCTTACGCTCTCACTGCTGCGGGAAAGGGTAAGGGTGGTGCCGTCATACACCGTTTCGTAATCCGTATCAACGCCGTCGGTGGAAAGGGTAAGCACCGCATCCGTCAGCTTGTAGGAGAAATAAATGCGCTCAGAAGCCTCGCCGTCCTGAAAAATTCTGTAGCTGCCCGTGCCGTCTTTTCCAAAAACGTACTCGGTATATCTGTTAAGATTTTGGCTTTCCACATCCGTTATCCAGGTACCCTCTATAGTCTCCTGAGTAATGATAAGATGTCCGTTGCACGCCCAAAAGCCAAGGCAAAAGGCAAGGGCAAGAAACGCTGCAAATACCTTCTTTTTCATAAAGCAACCTCCGTCAATTAAAGGATTTTATAAGACCTGCGTCAAACCGCAGGATCAACGATGCATCCAGGCTGTTGGTTTTTCCGTCGCCGTTAACGTCGCCGTTGGGGGCATGGCTTATAATACGTGCATCGTACTTCAGCACGTAGGCGGCATCCAAATTATCCACGTCGCCGTCGCCGTTAACGTCACCAATAAGTGCCGTGCCTTGGGTTACGGAAATATCCTTGCCAAGGCTGACCGCCGCACCCTTAAAGCCGTGGCCGTAGCCGTCGCCGCCGCTCATATCGGTAATGCTAAGGTCTGCCTTACCTGCGCCTACCGCCAAAAAGGTAAGCTTTACGGTAAGGTCGCCGTTTTCGGTAAGTCCGCCCCCCATAAGGGTAAACTTGGCTATCCCGCCGCCTTGGTTTGCCACGGGCGCCCAGCCGCTTGCGTTGGCAGAGGACTCTGCCTTCTCCAGCCGCACCGTGTTGGGGTTGTAGTTAAGGGTAAAGTTAAGCCAGGTAAGCCCGCCGGAAAGGTTTTTTTCTATATCCTTTATCTCTAATTTCACCACGCTGTAGCCGCCGATAGCGGTAGCGGCAGGGGTGATCTTTACGTCAAAATCCACGGGGGTGCCAAGGGCATCCGCCTTGGGGGAAATGGGTATATCCCTGCTGTCCATAGAGTAAAGATATAGGCTGTCACCCACCGAATTGCCCTTTATAACCACCCTAAAATCCTTGTAGGAGGGGTTATAAAACACGTCGTAGGACAAAGCAAACGCCATCCTAAGCCCGTTGCCGCCCTTAAGACAATCCCCATAGCTAAGCTTGTACAGCCCAAGGGTCTGACCGTCCAGCCATTGGTCGTAGTAAGGGTCAAGAACAGAGCAGTATATTTCAACGGTAAAGGTCTCGCCCTCGGCAATAAAGCCGTGGGTGGATACGTCCAGCTCTACCTTTTGCATATATTTATCGTAAACAGCGGTAAAATCGGTTATCGTTGCATAATAGCTTACGCTGTCGGCAAAGACGGCGGTGCTGCCCAAAAGCCCCATGCAAAGCGCCGCACAAAGCAAAAATGCCACTGCTTTTTTCATACAAAACCGCCTTTCCTTCCATTATAATTATATATTACCAAATACAAAAGCCTTTGTCAATACGCCATAGAAAAATGCCCCGCCACCCGCTTCGCTGACAGAAAATACACCCACGATAGAAAACACAAAAATTTTTTTGAAAAATTTTAAAAAAGGTATTGACAAAGGGACTTTACTGTGATATACTCTTCCTTGCTGGTCGGCGGCCGGCATTGAATATGGGGGTTTAGCTCAGCTGGGAGAGCATCTGCCTTACAAGCAGGAGGTCACAGGTTCGAGCCCTGTAGTCCCCACCAAAGCCCCTACCAAACGGTAGGGGCTTTACTTTTTCCTATTTCGACGGTTTCTGCCGCCCTTTGACAATTTAATAAGTGCGAGTGTAGCTCAATGGCAGAGCGTCCGCTTCCCAAGCCGAACACGCGGGTTCGATTCCCGTCACTCGCTCCAGAAAAGAACCCACATTTGTCTACGACAAGTGTGGGTTCTTTTCAATGAAATAAATCCCTTGCGGGATTTGTGAAATCACGCTTCGCGTTATGAAATAGCTGACGCTATGAAATACGCTGCGGCGTATGAGGGATTTATTTTATTTCACATTTTGCCACTAAGGCAAAATATTTCATAATCCAAAGGATTATTTCATATTGCGTAGCAATATTTCATTAAATATGCTATGATATTTGTAGAGGTGAGGATAATGAAAGAAAATAAGCTCGTTGAATTATCTATGGATTTCGCTATTAAG
>JAZUNS010000086.1:0-12624 GCA_045604285.1 Eubacteriales bacterium | reverse complement strand
GGAGGAGTTGAAGTAGTAATAATCGCCTTCAAACTCTACAAGGCCTGCATAGGTCTTAACGTTGTTTTCGTAATAGTAGGTGCCGTCTGCTTCTACTACAACGCCGTTCTTAAGTATTATCTTGCAGTCTGCGTCAAACTCGTATCTGCCTTCGGGAAGGAGGCCGTTGGTTCTGGATACGTAGTAAGAGCCGGTAACGGCCTTCTTGGAGGAGTTGAAGTAGTAATAATCGCCTTCAAACTCTACAAGGCCTGCATAGGTCTTAACGTTGTTTTCGTAATAGTAGATGCCGTCTGCTTCCACAACAACGCCGTTCTTGACTATCATCTTACCGTCTGCGTCGAACTGATAGGTTGCAGATTCCATAAGACCGTTATTCTTGGATACGTAATAAGAGCCGGTTGCAGCTGCATATTTGGAGGTGAAGTAGTAATAGTCACCGTCGATAAGCTTAAGACCTGCAGCAACCGCAACGTTATTTTCAAGATAGAACGTGCCGTTTTCTGCAACAAACATACCGTTTACGGATTCAAGCTCTACCATGTGGCCTTCTTCATCGAAGTAGTTAAGAACCCAGTCGCCGTTGGAAACGATAGCGTTTACGTGGTAGCCGGTAAGCATGTAGCCTCTGGTATCAAAGCCGTAGGTGTAGCCGTCGATTTCCTTAAGTGCAATAAGGTAGCTTGCGTTGGAGCATACGTAGTTGGGGCCTTCGTAATAGCGAACGCCGTCGCCATACTCAAACCACTGACCGCCGATAAGGCTGCCGTCTTCATTAAAGTGGTAAAGTCTGCCCTTGTAGATAGCGTCGCCGGTGCAAGCCTGATAGTTGCTTCTGAAGCAATACCAGGTACCGTCAACCATGTGCCAACCGGTTACTCTGGAGCCTGCAACTGCGTAGTATTTGTAGCCGTCCATTTCGAAAAGGCCGGTGTACTTAGTGCCAATGCCGTTTGCGTCAAAGGAATAGTAAACGCCGTCGATTGCAATGATTTCATCAACAACCATAGCGCCGTCCAGATAATAGTTGTCGCCATGCCAGCCGTCTGCTATAACAACGCCGTCAACGTAAAGCTTGCCTTCGTAAACGCCGTTATAAAGCTCGCCGCAAGCGCACTTAAGAACGCCATCAATAAATTCATAGCTGTGCCCGGTTGCGGGGATTACGGTACCCCAATCAATTACGGAGTTGCAGCCGCCAACGTGGTCGTCACATTCAACTGCTGCTGCGCCGGTGTTATAGGTTGCGCCGCATTCACAGCCGATACAGAATATTCTGCCTTCGTAACCGTTTTGAGTACAGGTAGGTGCCTTATCGGTAGCCTCGCCTGCATGGTGGATGTGGTTACTAAGCTTGTTCTGACGGGCGGTAGTAGCGTTGCCCTTGATATAGGTGCCGCTTGCATCAACGTAGCCGTCTGCTCTGTATCTGTTCATTTCGGTATTTATGTACATCTTTTCGGATGCAAAGGTATCTTCGGTGCCGTCAACAAACTCAACGCGTGCGGAGGTAAGCTGAGCTTCGATTCTGACAAGTCTTGTACCGTCGGAATACCACATACCGTAGGGGGTAAGGCAGTAGCCGCTGTCAACCAAGCCGGGGTTGGTGGAAACACGGCCGCTGTTAATAAAGTAGCTGTCAAGGTAGGCGTGGGTTGCCCATGCTCTTACAGGGATAGAGGCAAGAACTGCCTGACCGTTAAGAGTGCAGCCCTCGGTGCGTGCGATAACGATGGTTGCGGTATTGGTAGCCTTATCAACGCTGTAAGAAGCAGAGAAGCCGTAAAGAACCTCAAGACCTGCAAGCTCCCAAGCGGTGTTGCTGTCAAGGTCGATCTTAATAATTGCAGAGTCAACGTTTTCGATGTTCTTTGCAACAAGGTCGAACCACTGAACGGAATCGCTGTAAACCAGCGTTGCGGAAGGATCGTGCTTGGTAAGGTAAAGCTCGCCGCCATTTGCGCTGTTTACAACTATATGGCGTTCGATAGAGCCCAGATTGCCTGCGTTATCGCAGATTTCAAAGCGGAAGATGTGTACGCCATCGCTAAGCTGTACGCCGCTGGCGGTGATGGTGCCGTTTGCTGCAGCAGATATGCCGCTTGTAATTTCGTAACCGTCTACGTATACCTTAGCACTGCTTATGTTAAGGCCGGTGTAGTTGGTTTTTTCGGTATTTTCTGCAACGTTGGCAATAACGTCAACGTTGTTGTAGTTGATGGTCTGACCGTTCATGGATACCTTGCTGTCAGCGGTAGGTGCAACCATTACGTCGCTGAATATGGGAAGCTCACGGTCGTCAACTGCGTTGGAGTAGTCTGCGGTTATATCGTCAACGTAGAAAGTAAAGCTGTCAAAGGGATTCCAAATTTCGGCGTTACTGTCAGAAGCCTGGATACAAATAGCGTCAAGGGAAACCATGCCGCTTACGTTTGCGGAAAGGTAATACCAGCCGTCGCCTTTGATGGGCTGACTTGTACCCTTATAATCGGTAAGTTCAAAGAGGGTTGCGCTTTTGTTTGCCTTAACGTTAATTCTTTCAACCTTCCAAGGGTCTATGGTAGCAGCACCGTTTGCATCTCTGCCGTAAAGGAGGAGTCTGCTGTTGTCCATATCCTCTTCAAGAATATATACCCACATACCGATAGAGGTAGCGCCGGTAACGTCAAGCTTGGGCATCCAAGCAATAACGCCCTTATAGCCTGCGTTTGTAGCGCCGTTGTAGTCGATGGTGAACGCCAAAGCCTTATCGCCGTTACGAACCTTGCCGGTTTCGGCGGTAACTATGGAAACCTCACCGCGTTCTGCACGGCCGATAGTACCTGTGTGCATATAGGGAGATGCAACGACCCAATCGCTTACGTCATCGTTTTCGAAATCGTTAAGGATCTCGGAGCCCTTGCCGAATGCGAGAGCTGCGGAAGCGGTCTTTGCAGAATCATACTTGCAGGTTGCGGTTACGGTGCCGGTGGTAACGCCGGAGCCTTCCTCGCAAGCATAGAACTCGCTGCCTACGATGGTGCCTACCGCAGCACTGTTAAGGCTGAATACAACGTCGCCTTCCTTAAGAAGCACTTCGTTTGCGCCGCCGTTAACTGTAGCCTTGATGGGCAGGGTAAGATGTCTGCCGTAGGGAACGGTTATGGTGGCATAGGTGAAAGCAAGGTCGGGGATTACCACGTGAACGGTGGTTTCGCCGACTACAGTGCCGTCAACTACCAGTTGAACAACTGCGTCGCCTGCTGTCTTGGAGGCAGTAAATACGCCGTCGGTAACGGTACCGTAGGTGCTGTCCTTAATCTGCCATACTGCGCCCTCGGGAATCTCTGCCGCACTGCCGGTAGCGTCAACGCCGATAGCGGAAAGATTTACAACGGATTCGGGGGTTACGTATTCGTGTTCTGCTTCAACTATTGCATGGTGGAAGATGCCGCTGGGAGCAGCGGTGGAAACCATGATAATAGAGGTGGATATAGCGCGCTCAGAACCACCGTCAGCGGGGGTGTTTATAATTTGAAAATCGTTGGAGCCTTCGGGCTTTGCACCGTAGGTTGCAGAGCCGCCCTCGTCCAAACGGATAGCGGCAACACAGCCCAGGTCAAGCATAATCTGAGCCTCTTCCCAAAGGGTAAGACCGCAGGACTTGGGTGCCATAGCGCCGTTTGCGTTCATAAATACAACCTTGCCGTCTGCGGTAACGCCTACGGAAGATCTGGGATAAAGGGTGGTATCTGCCTTGTTCATAAGGTTAACACCGTCATAAAGAAGAAGTGTGTTGCCGCCAACGGATTCCACAAGTCTGTCCTTATAGGTGTTATATTCACCGGCTTTACCTATCATTGCGGTACCGTCATCAAGTACGGCAAAGAAGGTATATGCGTTGGGGTTTGCACCGTTGCCGTTAACGCCGTTCATGTAGAACGCGCCCATGGGCTGACCGGTGGTCATATTGTAGTAGGATGCGTCGATACCTGCTACAACGGTGTAGTTTTCACCTTCGTGTGCCTTTTCAGCAGCAGCAACCTGCTCTGAAAGCTTGGAAATACCGTGCTGTGCGCACTGGTCGTTGTAATATGCAGACTCAACCAAAACGTCGTCACGGGTCAAGTCAGCAATAGCAACGAAGTATTCAACGCGCTTGCCTGCTGCGCTGTATACTACTACTTCGTGCTGTTCGATGCCGGGTGCCAAGGAGGATTCCTTGTCAGAAACCAGCGTCATTTCCTCCGGTGCGATTGCTGCAGAAGCACTTGCGGCGTTAACGGATACCACGCCGATTACCATTACTGCAACAAGCAAAACCGAAAGTGCCTTGGTTAAAAACTTGTTGTGTTTCATAACCTTTTTCTCCTTCTTAATTTTTTATTACTAACCTTGTTTTAACAAGTGGATAGCCTAAAATCAGTCCTCAACAAACGCCTTGTAATCGTGGTGCCTTACCCTTTTTGATTGGGGCGGTGGCGTCATATAGTCCCCAAAAAACACGGTAAGATATGCGTCGTAATCCTTTACAGCTTTAAACTGCCTGCCCTCAAAAGTCACGTTGGTGGTTTGGGTATAGGCAGAAGCAGGAAAAATACAAGCGTTTTTGACGTTTGCCCCCAGCCGTGCCGCAAACTTGGATTTGTTAAAATCCTTTTTGCCTATACAGCGGTTGAGCATTTTTGTAATAAGTCGTTTTCCCAACAGCTTGCTTATAAGATAGCAGGCGTACCTTACCCCGCCGAAAAGCCGAGAGCTGCGGGCAGAGCGTTGGTATTTTTGCCAATTTGCGGTAACACGCAAGCCGTTAAGCACCTGCGCCCACCTGCACTTAAGCTTTGCAAAAAGCTTGCTGTTGCCCACGCCGTCCACGGGGAAAACATCCACGTATACCCCAAGCTCAAAGCCTTGGTTATCTACGCCGTTTTCTACTATTCGGCTGCCTCTGCAGCAAGCCTTACCGCAAAGGTAGGGGTAGCTTTCGCCGTGGGTTTCCGACGATATAAAATCAAAGCCGACGTCGTTGGCGGTAACGTATTCCACAAACCGTTTATAGTCGGGGCGAGGCATGGTTATGTCGATATCGTCATCCCAAGGTATAAAGCCCTTATGCCTTATTGCACCCAATAACGTACCGCCCGTAAGGCTGTAGGTTATGCCGTTGCTTACACATATTTCATGTATCTTACAAAGCACGTCAAAGCTCAGTTTTTTTGCTTGTTCTAAGCTTATTTCCCTCATCAGCAGTCCTCTGTAATAAGTTTTATTATGTCCTTATAGGTGTTTTCTCTGTCAAATTTTTCCACGGCACAGCGCCTTGCGTTTTCGCCCATAGCCCGCCTAAGGTCTTCATCGCCCATAAGCTTTTCAAGCCTTTCTGCCATGTCTGAAGGGTTACCGTTTTGGCAATTAAAGCCCATTTGATATTTATCTACCAGGGCGCGGTACTCCGGACTATCCTGGGTATTTACCACGGGAATGCCGCCGGCAGCGTAGTCTGCGTGCTTGTTTATTATGCTTGCAGCAGAATTTTTTACTATTGGGTTAACGGCAACGTCGCATTGGCAAAGCATACTGCACATTTGACCGTAGGGCAATCTGCCGGTAAAGACAGCTTTTACGTTTTTTGCTTTTGCGTAGGCTTCAAACTCTTCACGGCGGGCGCCGTCCCCCATGACCACAAGAGTAGGCGGTGCAGCCATAAGGCTTAAGGCGTCTATAACCAAGGGGATATCGTAGCTTGCGGCTAAAGAGCCGCAATAGCCCAGCCATTGCTGACCGTCGGGCTTTTCCGTAACGGGCGGTGCTTTTGCGCCGTCATCAAAGGTTTTAAGGTCGGTACCCAAAAATACGGTTGCGCCTTTTGCCTGCTTTTTGTTTACCGACAATGCTCTGTCCACATAGGTGGCGGATACCGCTACGACCGCATCTGCAAGGCGATACGCCTTGTTAGCTATAACGTTAAAGGGCAAAAACAGCAGCTTGCTTATTACGGGAACGTTTAAAACCATGGCGAACGCCTCGGGCCATAGGTCCTGCACGTCCACTATGAATTTTACGCCCTGCTTTTTGCAGTGATCCGCTGCAGCCGATGCCCCGTAAAGAGTGGGCATGGCGCAATATACAACGTCGGGCTTTTGCCTTTTATAAAGATACTTTTTTACACGCCTGCCCCAGCCGTAATGAGAAGCAAACCTGCCAAGGCATATATTTTTGGGGTATCCCCTCTCCTCAAGCATCGTGACCTTAAAGGGATACTCGGATATATTTGCAAAATGTGCCTTGGCACCGTGATTAAAGTTGCTTGTAACCAGCTCTACACTATGATTTTTTGAAAGCTTTTCTGCCAAATAGATAAATCTTACGTTATCTTTTCCGTCCAAATCGCCGCAGAAATCGGCAATAATCACAACGTCCATATCTTCACCGTCAATTATGCTCTGTATTGGGGGAAATATCCCGACGCCTCCACGCCGTTTCTAAGGGAAACAAGCTTTTGGTACACGTCATCGCAAAATATCTTTTTGCCTATATAAAACCTTTTGGTATCCTCGTTTCTGTTAAAGGACTTTTTAAATTTATAAAGCCCATCCTCGCCGCTGCCGACCCCGCCCCCCAAATAAAGGGTCTTTATGCCCTTGCTGCTGCAATACTCTGCCGCCCTGCAAAGTATAAGATTTGTAGGCGCAAGTCCTGCATATTCCGTCAAAGAGCCGGATAAATGATAGTTCATCCTTCCGTTTGCCTCAAGCATAATGGCGGCAGCAATGATTTTATCACCGTAAACTGCGTAAAAGATATTGGCTGCGTGGGCTAAATCTTCCCCAACGCTTTTGTAAAACCCTTCGCCAAAATAATAATAGTCGGCGGCGTTATCCTTATCCATGGTGGCGTTATATATCTGTCTGAATACGCCGTAAAGCTCGGGGCTGTTGCCCATTTTTACTTCTACGCCGTTTTTTTCTGCCTTGCGTACCATGTTGCGGTTTTTGCTTGTAAGGTTTGCCCAGACGGTATCGTAAGCGGCGGTGTCCATTACCACTACTTTTCCGAGAGGTACCGTTTGATAATGGGCACAGCAAAAGCGGTGGTTCTCTATCAAGGGGTGAAACCGCACAAACTCGCTGACGATGCGTTCCTTTTTGCAATAGTCTTCGTAAGCCGCAAACAGCTTATTGCTGTCCTGCCCCTCCACAAGCCAACCGCCGTAGCCGTAAGGGGTGGAAAAATCAAAGTATTCCCCCTCCTGCAAAAGCGTTTTAAAATGCTTGTGCAAAGCTATATCCCGCTTCATAACCACGTTTATGCCCCTTACGTTGCCATCGTCGTAGAAAAACAAAAGGGGGGTGCCGTCACCGTTCAGCTCAAAAGCCTTTGTATATCCGCTAAGCCAATATACGTCGTGTTCCTTAAAGGAACGGACTATATCGTCCCATTTTTCAGATTGTTCCAAGGTTAAAACACTTAGCATAGCTTTATACCCTTTTTAACAAGTTTTGCTATCCTTTCCATATCCTCGGTGCCGTATCTTTGGTCACATATCAGGCTAATGCCTTTTTCGTAGGGCTCTGCCGTTTTGCCGCTTACGGCGTGCATTTCGGACACGGGCCAATGGACGGGGCAATATACTCCGTTATCTGTTAAATATCTGCGCAGCTTATCTCTGTTTTCAATGCAAATAGGCACAAAAAGCGGCGCCGCGCCTTCCGCTACGGATTTAAAAATGCAAATGTCGTTTAGCTCTTCCGTAAGTATGCGGGCGTTTTCCCTGCGTTTTTTTACAATATAATCAACGTCAAGCTTTTTTGCCGTATCTATATCCTTGGCAGTAGCCGAGACTATACCGCAAGCGTCAAGCTTTTCCTCGGCGGCGGCAAACAGCTTAAGGAAGCCCTTGTCTGCCCTTTTGCCGTTTATATATTCAGCCTTCTGCTCCATTCCTTTGCTTCTAAGCTCTATATACAAATCCGCCCCTGCTTCCGGCGTTGCACCGGCGCCTACGGCAAAGCCTCCCGTAGCCACGCCGCACCATTTGCGAAGACTTCCGAAATAATAATCCGCCCCGGTCATTGTTGAAGAAAACACGGAATGGGTCATATCCCTTATAACCACCCCGTCAAAATCCGGCAGGGTATCGGTATAGCCAAAATAATCCACGGTAAGCAGCCCGTCGCCCTTATGGGGATATTGACAAACAAGCCCTTCCCCGCCTATATACACGGGATAAAAATCTACGCTTATGCCTGCCTGTAAAAACGGGGATATCATGCTTTCGCAACACCACGAGGGCAAAAACACACTATTTATACTGCGGTGTGCCTTAATATCCTCTATTACGGACCTAAGAGCCACCCTGCCCGATAAAAACCACCCTGTGTTTTCGGGAAAAATGCCGTTTTCGCAAGGGGTTACGGGGGCGCTCCAAAACTCGCTGCCTATTTCTTTCATGCCTGCTTGTTTACCAAAGAGTAAGAGTAAAGGTTTAAATATTTGCCGCCCTTAAACACCCTTGCTCTTAAAAGTCCGTCACGGCTGAAGCCGCAGGTTTCAAACAGCTTTACCGAAACCTTGTTATGCTCTAATATCTCGGCATAAAGGCAATTAAGGCGCATTTCGTTAAAGGCATAGCCCACGGCGCTGTTTATAGCGTCCCTGGCATACCCCTTGCCCCTGCTTTCGGTTGCCATTTTTATATGTAGCTGTGCCGTACCGTTGGATAGGTCGATATCCGTAAATATAAGAGTGCCCACGGGGGAATCGCTATCCTTTTCGGCAACGATAAGCCTTAAGATCTTTTCGTTATTGCTTTGCCCCTCAAACCACTTTTTTTGCTCGTGCTTGGCAACGGGATAAGATTTGCCCCCAAGCATTACCTCAGTTTCAGGGTCGTTTATCAGCTCTAACAGCATAGAATTGTCAGATTCCTCTATTGCCCTTAGAACGGTTTTTGAACCGAATATACGCATTTTTGCTCACCATACTTTACTATAATTTGCCTGCGGCGCTTTTTTCGGCAGCCTCCGCACGGCGCATTCGTTGTATATGCAGGCTTTCGGGCATTTCTTCACCTTGACCTATGCCCTCCCGCACAAATACTTTTTTTACGGTTTTAAACAATATTTTTACATCCATGGTGAAGGATACGTTATCCACGTAGTTAACGTCGTGCATAAACTTCTCCTCCCAAGACAGGCTGTTTCTGCCGTTGACCTGGGCCAGCCCCGTTATGCCCGGGCGCACCGTATGACGGCGGCGCTCCTCGGCGGTGTAATAGGGCAAATAGCAAACCGCCAACGCCCTTGGGCCTATCAAGGACATATCACCTACAAGCACGTTAATAAGCTGGGGCAGCTCGTCAAGAGAGGTGCTTCTTAAAAAGCGACCGTACTTGTTAAGCCTTTCTTCATCCGACAGCAGGTTGCCGTTTTTGTCCTTGCGGTTATCCATGGTACGGAATTTTATTATGGAAAAAATCTCTTCCTCGCCCGTGGCTTTGCTTATTCTGCCGGGACGCTTTTGCAAGAAAAACGGATTGCCGCCCATGGCAATAGCGCCCACTATTATCAAAATCAAAAGCAAGGGAGACAAAATTGCCAACGCCGCAAGGGCAACCAAAATGTCCAACGCTCTTTTTAATACCTTTGCGTACATTTACTGACCCCTAAAACAAGATTTTATTATTTCAATAACGGCGTTCTGTTCCTCAGGGGTAATTTTAATATCGCTGGGCAGGCAAAGTCCTCGGTTAAAAAGGTCGGTATCCACGGCGTATGCATCCCTTCTGCCGTCACCGCCTGCAGTAACAAAGGGGTTTTCTATGTACATTGGCTGCAGATGCATGGGCTTCCATATAGGTCTTGCCTCTGCATTGTGACGTGCCAGCTCCTCAAGTATCATATCGGGGCAGGATTTGCCCGCTTCGCTGACGTAGCTGCCGGAAACTTCCGTCCTATCCTGCTTGCACATGGCATCCTCGTCTATCAGGATGCAGGAAAGCCAATAGTTGGGCGTGCTGTCAACCTCGTTAAAGGGATTCATTTTTAAGGGTAGCTCCTTAAGCCCCTCTTTATATCTGTCGTATATTGCCTTTTTTAGCTTTACGTGTTGATCAAGATAAGGCATTTGCCCACGGACAACCCCCGCTACAACGTTACTCATACGGTAATTGTAGCCGATTTCCTCATGCTGATACCAAGGTGCATCCTCCCTGCTTTGGGTAGACCACTTGCGTGCCCTTTCTGCAGCCACGGAATCAGCCGTAAGAAGCATACCGCCCGAGGAACCGGTAATTATTTTATTACCGTTAAAGGATATTACGTTATAGTTGCCAAAGGTACCGGTTTGTCTGCCCTTATAGGTAGCACCCAGGGATTCTGCCGCATCCTCAATAAGCACTGCGCCGTATCTGCGGCAGATTGCAGTTATCTCATCCATCTTAGGGGGTACGCCGTAAAGGTTGGCAACAACTACCACCCTTGTATCGGGATAAAGCTCAAAGGCTTTTTCCAAAGCACGGGGGTCCATGTTCCAGGTATCCCTTTCGCAGTCGATAAAGACCGGGACGCCGCCCTCGTAAAGGACCGGGTTTACCGTTGCCGCAAAGGTCATATCCGAGCAAAATACCGTATCGCCCCTTTTTACCCCTGCCAGCTTCATTGCCAGGTGCAATGCAGCCGTTCCGCTTGACAAGGCAACGCCGAAACCGCAGCCCGTATAATCACAAACGAGCTGCTCCACCACGTTAATATTTTCGCCTACGGTAGACATCCAATTAGTCTCGTAAGCTTTATTCATATACTTTTTTTCATCGCCGTGCATTGTAGGCGAGGAAAGATAAATTCTTTTGGAAAAAGGCTTAATTTTCATAGTTTTCATCCTTTATTTTTGCCGATATTTATAGTGATGCAAACTAACCCATCATCTTGTAATTATAGCACCGATAAAACCATAAAGCAATAGATTTAATACATTTTTTGTTTAAAAAAGGAAGCGTCGAAGCGCTTCCTTTTTGTCAACTTTTACGGTTGCTTTATACTTTCCTTTATGGTTTCGTAAATGTATTCTGCAAAGACCTTATAGGTTTCATCCTTGGGGTGAAGGCCGTCCACGAAAACCTCGGGGTGGTCAAGAGACCAGGTGTAAAGATCAACGGTGGGCAGGCTGCGGGATTCGGCTATCTGCTTAAGCAAGGGGATAACGTATTCCACCAAATTGGCTTTCCAGCCATCTGCATTCCATTTATCGTTCTCCAGCTTAAAGGGAGAAGAAGGGATGCCAAGATATATCTGCACGTCGGGGTTTGCCGCCACGTATTCATCCAAAAGGGCGTTGGCACTTTGAAGGAATATTGCTTTACGGTCAACGTCGGGATTAGTCCAGCTTTTGTAATCGTGGGCGGGGTTTGCATCGTTACTGCCGAGGATGAATATTACCACGTCGGGCTTCATCTCTAATGCAAGAACGTGCTGAATGGTGCTGGCGTAGTTGTAAATATCGGTGCTGCATATAGAACGGTCGGTTATGCCGGCGTTCATTACGTAGTAATCAAGGCCCAGCATATCCTGCAAATAGTGGGGGTAAATTTTAAGGTCGGGGTCGGTGGAGTTTATACCGTGGGTTATACTGTCGCCAACGCAGGCAACCTTAACAACGCTGCCTTTGCCTTCAAAGCTAAGGTCGGTTAAAGCGCCGTCGGCAGCTTCGCCAAGCTTTTGCATAAGCGCCTTAATGCCCTGATAACAGCCTGTTGCATAGGAGCCCATTACCAACAGCTTTGTGCCTGTTATTACCACGCTGTATTCGCCGTAATCGAAAGCACGGTTATGTTCCGAGCAAACAGAACGATAATTGCTGTTGCCAACTATTATTTCCTTTTCTACCTCGTCTTCGTAATCACTTTGAACGGTAAGCTCAACACCATAGGCGTCCTTTAAGCTCTTTTGAAGCTCGGTTGCAGCGGCAAGATAGGTTGCCTCCTCGGTGGTGTTGGGATATACGATAACAAAATCGCTGATGGGGCTGCCGTTGATAGTAGGTATAACGGGTGCCTTCTCAGAGCTTTCCTCTTGAGAAGAGGGCTCTTCTTCGCTGCTTTCTGCAACGGTATCTTCCGATGAAGCGTCAGAGCTTACGTCGGGCTCATCGCCGCCGCAGGCACAAAAGCTTAGGGTAAAAAGCAATGCAAGCAATACGCACAGTAATTTTTTCATATCCATACCTCTCTTATAACGTAAATATCACAAATCTATTATAAGGTCTGCCGGTGAAAAAGTCAACGGCAAAATAATACCGGGGCATTTGCCCCGATATTCAGACCGCTGACAAAGGCACAGAACACGAAAAATATAAAAAATCAATTACAAAAAAAGTTGAAAAGTCGGGAAAGCTTCCCGACTTTTCTGCAATTTATCGTATTTTTTCGTTCAAACCGAACCTCGGCTCACAGTACTTTTGTACAGTTTTCGCCTCGGTTCGTTTCGTCTGCACTCTTTCTCAGCACTCTGCCAAGCTGATGACAGGGTTTGTCATCAGCTTGATCGGGGCAAATGCCCCGATATTTTTTTCCGTTGACTTTTTCACCGGCAGACCTTATAATAGATTTGTGATATTTACGTTATAAGAGAGGTATGGATATGAAAAAAT
>JAZUNS010000085.1:0-4492 GCA_045604285.1 Eubacteriales bacterium | reverse complement strand
GTCTCTGCGGCAGTTGACGGTGAAAGTATTATTATAGGTTTACAATACATTACAATGCAATCCAGTTTTGGCTGGCATAGTATAATAATACCCATCGTGGTAATTTTATTGATTAACAAGTATTTTAATAACAGAGAAAGTCTTTATATCTACTGATCAATCTAAGCGATATAGGTAAAACCTTAGTAGAACGGAAACTGTAACTTTCTACGAAATAAAAATGATAGAAACCTTGGTTACAATCAGTTATTCAATGCAGATGTTAACGAAAACGTTGCATTGGCAACCTGAATCAGCTATCATGCTTAAACATGACGCAGGTTTTATGCCGTCCCTATAAATGCTATGGCTACTTCCCCCTCTCGAAAGAGAGGGGATTTTTCTTTGCCCGAGCCGTGTGCCGGAAGGTTTTTGAAAAAGTTTTTTCAAAAATATTTTTACATGCACAGCCCAGTGAACGTACGTGAAGGTTGATATGCTATACTTTACTCACAAACCAAGGGAACAAGCCCGAAACCTAAAATAATAATTTATATTAAAAGGGACATCAACTATGGCAAACATCTGAATTACTTTTATCGAAAACCCCGAGAGGAAGAATTTAGTCTGTACTTAGAAAAAACATAGGCAAATGCGGATTTTGTGGAAAAACAGAAAGGTAAGGCTCAAAACTTTGCACCAATAAACAACAGACACGTCGGTTGACAAGAGCTTGTCACGACGTGTCTGTTGTTTGTATATTTTTAAGCGGGTGTGGTATTTACACCGCAGCTTAGTTGGACCCTGGTTATTGCTTTTCGTTAAGCACGCTTTGATTTTGGCGCACTTACGGCAAAATCAACGGTGCCTATCGGAAGTATTACTTCCTTTCGGAGGTTTCTTTTGCGTCTTCCTTGTTAAAATCTGTTTTTGCGGTGACGTTTTTAATACTTAAGGCTTCTAATTTACCCAAGTACATGGATACAAGCCCTACCACAAGAGCAACGGAGCCGATTATAATTACCCAGGGGTAATACTCTTTATAAATAAATACAGAAATCTTCTCACCCGTGGTGCCGCCGATTATCAAAGCAACGATAAAGGGTATCAAGGGCAGAACGCCGCCGAAGAAAGAGATTGTCATTAAAACGCCATAGGTCTTATTTAGGATACCAAAAAGCTTTTTACGCATATTAATTCAACCTCCTTACCCTATACCAGCCCCCAGACGGGGATAACTTCCAGCAAAATCAAAACAGAAAGCAAATAATGCAGGGCTATCCAAATCATGCAGTTTAGCATAGTTGGCTTAAGCTCTGACTGGGCGATACCCATACCGGTATAAACGCAGGCGCAATAAGGCGGTGTAACACCGTGCATAGCGCCGCAGATACAAGGAAGCATACCTGCAACCAGCATGGGATGGCAGCCTACGCCTGCCATTAGCGTTATAATAATGCCGCCGAAGATCTTGACCTGAGAGGAGCCGGGCAACAGCATACCGAGGATAGCGCAGATAAGCGGAATTAAGAAGCACAAGACTATACGACTTAAATTAAGCTCTGCAAAATATTCGCCGATAGCCTTTTCTATACCTATTGATTCAAAAACATTGCTTACGAAATAAGCAAAGAGAACCAAAGCGGCGGTGGGTACTACCTTAAGCATACCATCGGTTATGTTCTTATGCATTTGCTTAAAGGTCATATTGGTGCGGGTTTTCTTATCCGAAAGGAAGATGCCGCAAATAACGATCAAGGCGGGAATGATAAGCAACAAGCTGTTATTGAGGGCTTTTGAGCCGTCTGCCCCCAGGCGGGAGGTAAAGAAGTCGGCAAACTCGCTGGTCAGCATAAAGGGAACAAACACGATTATGGGAAGGAATACCGCCTTCCAACCGTGCTTAACTGATTGGCGGAAGCTTGGGATATCCTGCTTTTGCATGGGCTGTACCTTGTAATATCTGCACATAACGTACAAGGTGATTATGCGTTGCAAAACAAACCATATCGCTATGCCCCAAAGCAACATCCAGTATTGGGGCATGGTATAGGTATTGGGATACAAACCGTCAAGAAGTGCAAAGGCAACGCCTATCATACCTGCAGGGGGAATCATGTTACCCATAGTGCTGGAATGAGCCTCAACATTAGCTGCCAGGTGAGGCGGATAGCCGGAGCGAATCATTGCGGGGATGGTAAAAACGCCGGTGGTGGCAACGTTACCGGGACCGGAGCCGGAAAGAGAGCCCATGTATGAGCTGCCGATAACGGCAACGAAGCCTGCGCCGCCCCTAAACCTGCCGAAAATTGAAAGTATTATTGCAATACAGTCATCAATAACCGAGGTTTTTGAAAGCAACGCCGCCGAAATAATAAAGGCGAAAATAACGTACAAGGTGGATTCTTGCAAGGCGTCCCAAATATAGGCACCAACGTCCGACCACGTACCCGTAGCCGCAACGATCACAATAAACGCAGCCAACATACATTCGTATAAAGGCCTTTTTAGGATGGTAAAGCCAATTATGGCAATTACAAATACCAATGCTAAGTATAAAATTTCTATTGGCATGTCAGACTTCCTTTCTATAATTTTTGCTTAAATCTACTCAATAACCGTTACGCAATCGTTAATTGCTTTTATACATCTGTCGTAAGCTAATTTTTCCAATTGCATATCTTCCCCGCTATCGGAAACGATCTTCAAAGAATCGCTTATTGCAACAAGGTTGTTTGCCAGTTCTTCCTTGGTTTTTCCAACAACGTGGATGCGCAGGCAAATTCTATCCAAGGAGTTTGTATCTACTATCGTGTCGCCTTCGCTGCGCATAACCGTTACGTTCAAAACGCCGGGAAGCTTCTCAACGTATTCACGGGTGGGCATGGATCGAATCTTACCCGGCTTTAAGCCTACGTAATAGTTGCAGCAGGGATACTTAAAGCGGGCGTTATCCGCATCGGCAATGCAGCTTGTATCCATTTTACCGGTAAGGGCATAGTTAACCATGTATTTTAGGGAGTTTGTACCGTTTTGGTAATCAGAAAAAATGTAGTTTTGCGCGCCGCCCATTCTGTAGCCTGCTTCAAAAATATAAAACTCGCCGTTTTGATAGAAGCACTGTACGGTCATTACGCCGTTTTTAACGTGCATACCGTTGAAGAAGCGACACATATTATCGTGAAGCTTTTCGTAATAGTCGTTTATATGCTTGCTGGGATACATATGAAAGATCGGAAGGATCAAGCTATCGTCATTACTGTGGGTGAACACCTTGGTGAACGCAGAGGTCAAGGACGCAACGCCATCCTGAATGGTGAACTGGAAAAAGGTTTCGTCAGCGTTTTCGATATACTTCTCAACAATAACCTGCTTTTTTACCGACCAACGCAAAGCCTCTTCATACAAGCCTTCAAAATCCTCGGCACGATAGCAAACGTTCATGCCGTGGGCGCCGGAGCCGTCAACGGGCTTTAAAAGCACGGGATAAGGCAGCGACTTAACGTCCTCAGGACTGTTTGCGCTGTATTCGGGGACAACGGGAATGCCGAATTCTATACACTTTCTTTTAAACTGCGCTTTATCGGAAAGCAGGTCCCAGCAGGCACGTTCAGCATAGAAATTAACACCGGTTTTTTCAGCTACTTCAATTGCAGGCAGCATATTCAACTCCTGAGCGCCTACAAAAATACCGTCTATTTTCTTTTCAGTTACAAGCTTAATTATATTTTCCACGTCCATTGTGCTGTAGGGGTACGCCTCATCAGCCCGGCTATAATACGTTGCATTGGGGTTATTGCCAACGGCAACGATAGTAAAGCCTGTTTCTTTAGCATACTTTTTGATATGCTCAAAATACGCCGTACCGCCCATCATTAAAAGCCTTTTATTGCTTAAATCCATAGTGCTCATGCTTGTAATTACCTTTCGAAAATTAATATCATGATTAGTGAATTATACTTAACGGCACAGTTTGACTACCCTTAAGCTATATAAATCAAATATTTCTATTTCACAAACACAATAATTCTAACACAAAACAACTTATTTGTCTATATATTTTTTTACGGTTAACCCTTTTTGCTAAATATTAGCTTTTTTGCAAATAATTCTTAAATATAATCAAAACATTACAATATATAAAAACGCTTTTATTTACTTCAAAACATTGTAAATGAAAGCGTTTTGTGTTAAAATATAGAAAATCATGGAAATATGGGGGTAAAACTATGCTGAACGAAGCCCAAATGAAGAAGAGCGCAAAAGAATTTGCTGAGTATTGGAAAGATAAAGGAAACGAAAAAGGAGAAAGCCAACCCTTTTGGCTTTCCTTGTTGCGCGATATTTTTGGCGTAGAGCACCCCGAACAATATATTACCTTTGAAGACCAAGTAAAGCTTGACCATACAAGCTTTATCGACGGGTATATCAGAGCCACCCACGTGCTTATAGAACAAAAGGGGGCAAATAAAGATCTTAGAAAGCCCATCAAGCAATCAGACGGAAGCCTATT
>JAZUNS010000084.1:0-11511 GCA_045604285.1 Eubacteriales bacterium | reverse complement strand
CGCTGCGTTGTTGTAGAAGCAGACGGCACCTACTATTACGAAGACAACGTTAAGACCTTTGCAGGCCATGTAGAGTTTGAAGGCGATTATTATTACTTCAACTCCTCCAAGAAGGCTGTTACCGGCTCTTACTACGTATCCAGAACCAACGGCCTCCTTCCCGAAGGCAGATACAACTTTGACGAAGAGGGCAAGCTGGTACGCAAGAACGGCGTTGTAGTAGAAGCAGACGGCACCTATTATTACGAAAACGACGTTAAGGTTTACGCAGGTCTTGTAGAGTTTGAAGGCAATTACTATTACTTCAACTCCTCCAAGAAGGCCGTTACCGGCACTTACTACGTATCCAGAACCAACGGTCTCCTTCCCGAGGGCAGATATACCTTCGATGAAGACGGCAAGATGATCGTTGAATAATCACAAAATTTTGCACCTTCCCCCAAGTCTATGGGGGAGGGTGCCGTATCGAACTTATATTAGTACCTCCACGTGGTGTTCGATGGGCAACAATTTCTATTGGCTAAATCTAATATTAAGGCTGTAAGGGGTATGGTTATGACACTTGAAGTCGTTGTGGCAACAATGCA
Organism: Eubacteriales bacterium; assembly: GCA_045604285.1. GTDB lineage: Bacteria > Bacillota > Clostridia > Oscillospirales > CAG-382 > SIG636. The sequence goes on along the minus strand of JAZUNS010000084.1, from coordinate 10,924 downwards.
TCAAAAGGATCTTTCCTTGTACGAAAAGATGAATATAAAAACAGATTTTACCGTTGCCAACCAATGCGGAAAAAACGAAACTATTGTAGCCCGCATAAACGAAAACAACGTAAAAATGATATCCACCGATACGGTAGGCGTGGGCATAAACAGAAATATTGGCTTGCTTGCGGCAACGGGGGATATACTTTTGCTTTCCGATGACGACGTGGTGTATAACGACGATTATGCAAATAAGGTGCTTGCTGCCTTTGAAAACAACCCCAAAGCAGACGTTATAATTTTTGGCATGAAGATAACCAAAAACGGCAAGGTGCATCGTATAAAGCAAACCAAAAATCAGCGCTTGCATACCTACAACGCCATGAAATACGGTGCGTGTTCAATAGCCATACGCAGAAGCGCCCTTTTAAGCTCAAGGGTAAGCTTTTCCCATTTGTTCGGCGGCGGCTGCAAATACAGCAGCGGCGAGGATTCGCTGTTTATTTTGGACTGCCTCAGAAGCGGGCTTAAGCTATACGGCAACGAGTATTGCCTGGGGCTTTGTGCTCAGGATACGTCCTCTTGGTTCAACGGTTACAGCGATAAATATTATTACGATAAAGGTGCATGGTTCAAGGCGGCTTATCCAAGGGCGTTCTTTTTGTATAAAACGCTGTTTTGCCTGCGTACCGCCAAAAAAACCGGCAATAAATACAAAAACGTTAAGGGCTTGTTTAATGCGGGCTATAAGGAATTTGTTAAGCTTAAATCCTATGACCAATGGGTTGAGGGGAATTAAATATGCTTTTTTCTGTAATTGTTCCCGTATATAAGGTAGAAGAGTATCTTGGCAGATGCGTGGATGCGCTTTTAAACCAAAGCTACGGCGATATTGAAATTATACTTGTTGATGACGGCAGCCCCGATAACTGCCCCGTCCTTTGCGACGAATACGCCAAGGCGGATGACCGCATAAAGGTTATACACAAGGAAAACGGCGGGCTTTCCGATGCCCGCAACGCAGGGCTTAAGGCGGCAACGGGTGACTATATAATATTTGTGGATTCCGACGATTATATAAAGCAGGACGCTTGCCAAAAGCTTTTGCCCTTTACGGCGCAAAACTGCGATATTATAGTTGCCGACGCCGTTGTAGAGGGCGCAAGCATCAACCTTTCACATCTGCCTGCAGACGGTACCGTATACACGGGGGCAGAATATTTTAAAAAAGCCGCATTGGCAGGGCGTTGCCCTATGGCGGCGTGGCTTAATATTTACAGGCGCCGTTTTTTGCTGGATAACGGCTTGCTTTTTAAATACGGCATCCTTCACGAGGACGAGCAGTTCACCCCCAGGGCGCTGCTTGGAGCAAAAACGGTGGTTATATCCGGCGTAGATTTTTATCATTACATAGTTCGCGACAACTCTATTACCACCCAAAAGGATAAAAGAAAAAACGCCAAGGATTTGTATGACACCTGTCTTGAGCTGGAGGGTATATATAAATCGCTGGCGGATAAACAGCTTAAAACCGAGCTTTTGGATTCCCTTGCCCGCAAGTATCTAAGCATGTTTCAAACGGGTGCGCTGTATCGCTACGGCAAAGAGTATTTGCATAAAGGCTTTGTAGTGCGCAACGCATATAAAACAAAAACCAAGGCAAAGGCGTATTTATACGCTTTGTGTCCTCGGTTGTATTACAAAATTAACGCCGCAAGCAAACGCCGTTAATAAGGCGGCAGGCTTTCGATTTTCAGGGGTTGTATAAATGGATAAAGCCTATCACAACAAACTACAACTTAATGAAACACCATGCAGCGCAGAGGATTGCTTTAAACAGGGCAAGCCCTTTTATCTGCTGTATCTTTTTGCGTTTTGTATCTTTGCCTTGCAAATCGTTCCCAACGACCTTCCCTTGGCGTTGGCTGTGGCGGTGTTTGCCTTTGCCCCCTTGGATACCACCGCATATTTGTTTGTTTTTTCCTTGCCTTGGTCCGAGGTAGGTGTGTTTTCCTTTGGCGTAACGCTGTCTCTTGCGCAAACCTGCCTTTACGTATTTAAGCTTTTGTTTTTAAGAAAAAGCCTAAGGCTAAAGACGGTGGATATCGCCGTAACGGCGTACCTGCTGTTAATGTCGGCTTTAAATCTTATTTTGCATTCTTCATTTAACGGCATAAGTATGCTGTTGTATTTTATCATAGCAACTCAGCTTTTTTACGGATACGTAACGGACTCAAAAAAGGAAAAGATTTTTTGGCAATGGGCGTTTGTTTGCCTTTCCGTAAGCGTAGCTTTGGCAACTGTTTACGGATTTACTGCAGGTACTTCTCTTCCTCGCTGGCTTAAGGGGTTGGGATACGTACCCCAGCTTTACGGTACACTGGGTACCACAAGGTTTGGCATGTATATTTGCTTTTGCCTGGCGTTTGCCCTATTCTACTTAAAGAAAAAGTGGCTTAAGGTATTGGCGTGCACTTTGTGTACCGTAGGCATTTTTGCAACCGTAAGCATGACCTCGGTAATTTTAATGCTTATGGTTTATCTGTATTATTTTATATTCTCCGTTGCCTCGGTGCCAATGTACAAAAAGCTTATAATAATCGGCGGTATTATCCTTTCCGTTTTGCTTGTTATCCTTTGTTGGGATTTGCTAAAGGAAGTAAGCGTGCTTAAGCCTATCGTTATAAGAATAGAAAGTATATACGGTTATTTTAAAATAGGTGATCTTGATTCCGTTACCACCGGCAGAGGCGAGCTGGGCAGTATTTACTGGGAAAAATTTAAAAACGGCAACACCGTAAACAAAATGTTTGGCTTTGCTTCTTATTACGTTGACAACGCCAAAAATTATTCGCACAACAGCTTTTTGGATATGCTTAATTACTGCGGCATCGTAGGCGGCGCATTGTTTGCCTGGCTTCAGGTTGACAGGTTTATCCAATACAAACGGATAAACGGCTTTACCCCTGCCGTAATCGTAAAGCTGCTGGTGTTGGTTGCCGGTGCCACGGTATCGGTATTTTCCGCACAGTTCTGGCAAATGTGGTTTTTTATGTGAGGCAAAAGATGAAGATAGGTATTCTCTCAATGCAAAGGGTAATAAACTACGGCTCATTTCTGCAAGCCTACGCTTTGAAGAAAACGTTGGAAGCCTTGGGCCACCAAGTTGGCTTTGTTGATATCCGTAAGGGCGAAAAGCTTTTTGGCGAGCGTAAAAGCCCCGCCGCAAAAAGAAAATATACTTTGGATAAGCATTTGTTCAAAAGAATACGTCACGTGCTGTTCTATAAGAAAAGAAAAAAACGCTTTCTGCAAGAGTTTTTCCCTTCCATAGGCATTGAGAAGCCTATAGCCGAAACGGAATGCCACAAGCTGGTTATAGGCAGTGACGAGGTGTTTAATTGCTGCCAAGCGGAAAGCTGGGGCTTTTCTCTGCAGCTTCTGGGCGAAACCCAATGCCCCGCCATCTCTTATGCGGGCTCCTTCGGCTTCAGCAATTACGATATGATAGCCAATGCGGGCGTGGAGGACAAGGTGGCTTCCGCCCTTAAAAAACTGTCAAATATATCGGTCCGTGACGCCAACTCTGCCCTTTGTGTGGAAAAGCTTACGGGCATAGTCCCCCTGCAACACGTTGACCCCGTTTTGATATACGATTGGGATAAGGACGTAAAGCCTCAAAAAAAGTACAAAAACTATATACTTGTTTATGCTTACGATAATCGCATAAACGATCCCGCCGAAATAAACGCCATAAAGGCGTTTGCAAAAAAACAGGGCAAAAAGCTTATATCCTTCGGCGTGTATCAGCGCTGGTGCGACGCAAACGTGCTTTGCACACCCCTTGAGCTGTTGGCGTACTTCGACGGCGCCGATTACGTCATAACCGATACCTTCCACGGCACGGTGTTTTCCATAAAGCGCGGCAAAAAGTTTGCCACTTTAATAAGGGACTCTAACCGCAACAAGCTTTCGGACCTGCTTGACAGATTCGGCCTGGCCAACAGAAGGGTAGAATCCATAGAAGATCTTGCGTCGGTGGTAACCGAGGATATAGATTACGAAAGGGTAAGGAAAATCATCGCCCGAGAGACAAGCCGAAGCGTAAACTATTTAAAGGATAATCTGCAATGATAATTACCGATAAAACAAAGTGCTGTGCCTGCGGTGCCTGCCGTGAGGCGTGCGCTGTAAAAGCAATAAGTTTGTGTGCCGACGAATACGGCAATTATTATCCTAAAATTAATGAAGAGCTATGTACGGATTGCGGCAGATGCCGCACCGTTTGCCCCATGGAAAACCATAGCCCCGCAGGCGGCGAAAAGAAGGTTTACGCCCTGCGTTTGAAAGATGCGGAAAGACTGAAAAACAGCGCTTCCGGCGGAGCGTTTTACGCCATGGCAGCCGCTTTTTTAGCCAACCTCGGCGGCGTTGTATACGGCTGCGGCTACGGTGACGACCTTATGCCCGTACACCAAGCCGTTCGCTCTGCAGAGGGGCTTGCAAGCCTTCAAGGGTCTAAATACGCAAGAAGCGACGTTAGCGTATACGGCGAAATCCTCGCCCTGCTAAAAGGCGGAACCCCCGTTCTTTTCAGTGGTACGCCTTGCCAATGTACCGCCGTTAAGCTTTATTGCCAAGGGTACGACAGCAAACTTTACACCGTTGAGCTTGTTTGCCACGGCGTGGTTGACAGGGACTATTGGCGTGATTACGTAGGATTGTTGGAAACCAAAACCAAGGGGAAAATCTTATCCTACAGTTTTAGAAGCAAAACGTCTAAGGGCAATTATGTTGCCCGCTACGTATCCTTTTGCGGCAAAAAAGAAAAGGTCCGCTACGAGACCCCTGCAACCTCTTATTATTACAACCACTTTTTGCGCGGTAATGTATTTCGTGAAAGCTGCTATACTTGCCCCTTTGCCTGCAGCGATAGGCGTGCAGACGTTACCGTCGGTGATTTTTGGGGTTATCGGGGCAGAATAGACGTATCAAAGGGCATATCCATGCTTATTGCCAATAACGGCAAGGGCAACGAGCTTTTTGGCTTGACCAAGCCCGCAACAGAGTGGGAGGAAAGCAGCTTTGATGCCGCATCTGCAAAAAACGAGCAGCTTAAAAAGCCCATCGGCATCGAAAAGAAAAACTACGATATACTAAAACAATGGAAAGCAAACGGCGCCCGTGCCCTTGACCGACAGCACCGCAAAAAGCATTGGAAGGCTGATTTGCTAAGTAAATTCGGAATAATCAGGTAAGGTTTTATTTATGTTAAAGCTAAGACTTGGCAGAACCGCCCAAAACGCCGCTTGGATAGTGGGTTGTAAGGTGGTGCAGTCAATTATAAATCTTGTTATAAGCATGATAACCGCACGGTACCTGGGCCCCTCTAATTTCGGGCTGATAACCTACGCCTCTTCGGTGGTAGCCTTTGTGGTGCCGGTGGTTCAGCTGGGCTTAAGCAAGACCTTAGTGCAGGAGCTTATTGAAAACCCCAAAAAAGAGGGGAAAATACTTGGTACCGCTTTGGTGCTTAACGTGGCGTCGGCACTTGTGTGCATGGTGGGCGTTTTCGGCTTTTTGATGGTTGCCAACGCAGGCGAGCCCGTTACCATAGCGGTGGGCGTTTTGTTCAGCATATCCCTGCTTTTTCAAGCAACAGAGGTGCTTCAGTATTGGTTCCAGGCAAAGCTGTTGTCAAAATATCAATCCATAGCATCTCTTATCGCTTACACTGTGGTGGCGCTTTATAAAACCTATCTGCTTGTAACCGATAAGCCCGTAACCTGGTTTGCAATCTCCAACGGATTGGATTTCTTCTTAATATCCGTTATACTTGCCGTGGTATATAAAAGGATGGGCAATCAAAAGCTTGGCTTTTCCTTAGACCTTGGCAAGGCCATGCTTGGAAGAAGCAAGCATTATATTCTTTCAACGATGATGGTTACCATCTTTTCCCAAACCGACCGTATAATGCTTAAGCTTATGGTGGGCGAGGGGGAAACGGGCTATTATTCTGCGGCTTTTACCTGCATCGGCGCAACCACTTTTGTTTTTATGGCAATAGCGGATTCCATGCGCCCAACCATCCTGCAGGAGAAGAAAAACAATTCCCCGGCGTACGAGGTGCGCCTTGTGCAGCTTTATTCGGTAATGACGTATTTGTCTTTGGCGCAAAGCCTGTTTATGACCTTGCTGGCAAAGCCAATAATATATTTCCTTTACGGTGCCGACTATATGCCCGCCGTTTTGCCCCTTAGTATCGGCGTGTGGTATATTGCTTTTTCTTATTTCGGCGTTGCCAGAAACGTGTGGATACTTGCCGAGGGTAAGCAAAAGTACCTTACGGCAATAAATCTTTCCGGCGCCGTTATGAACGTTGGGCTTAACGCCCTGCTTATACCCTTTTGGGGCGCAAGCGGTGCCGCCTTGGCATCCCTCGTTACGCAGATATTTACCAACGTGATAATGGGATACATAATAAAACCCATCAGATACAGCAATACGCTTATGGTAAAGGGCTTTAACCCCATGCCGTTGCTGCGCTTTGTTAAATCCGCTATAGGGAAAAGATAAAAATATGCCTTCCGCTTTTAGCGGAAGGCATATTTGTTTATACTTTTTCAAAATACGTATCGGGCTTATTCGGGTCAAACTGCTCGTTTGCCCACATAAGCGTTATAAGGTCCTCGGTATCGCTTAGGTTGGTAATGCTGTGGGTATATCCGGGCAGCATATAAACCGCCTCTATGGCGTCACCGCTAACCTCAAGGCTTATAACCTCATCGGTGTCAAGCCGTCGTTGTTGAATAAGCGCCCGCCCCGATACTACCGCAAAAATTTCCCACTTAGAGTTGTGCCAATGCTGCCCCTTGGTAACGCCTGCCTTGGCAACGTTAACCGAAAATTGACCGCTATCCACGGTCTTTAATATCTCGGTAAAGCTTCCTCTGGGGTCGGCGGCGGTTTTAAGGCGCAGGCTAAGCTTTTCCTTGGGCAAGTAGGATACGTAGGTGGAGTACAGCTTCTTTTCAAAGCTGCCCTTTGGCATAGCGGGTAAAACAAGGCACTCTGCTTGGCTTTTAAAGCCTTTTAAAAGGGCTTCTATCTCTCCAAGGCTTGCCTTGTGGGTGGGGTGGACAACGCAAAAATTATCCTGCCTGCAAGCCTTTCCTTCAAGCAGCTTAAGCATGGCTTCCGTCAAATCGTCAATATACAAAAGCTCCAGCACTGTGGCAGGGTCATTTACCTTTACGTCAAGGTCGTTGGCAAGGTTGTGGCAAAAGGTTGCAATAACGCTGTTGTAATTTGGGCGGCACCATTTGCCGAAAACGTTGGGAAAGCGGTAAACGTAAACCTCGCACCCCGTGGTTTTGCCGTAGTTAAATACCAGCCCCTCGGCTTCAAGCTTGCTTCTGCCGTAATCGTTATCGTAGCGCCCCTTAAGGCTTGCCTGCACAGAGGATGCAAGCATAACGGGGCAGGGGCCGGGGCGTTTCTTCAGCGCTTCCGTAAGCTTTTCGGTAAGGTCACGGTTAACTCTGTAAAACTCCCGCACGTGCGCACATCTGTTAGCACCCGCAAGATGAAAAACAAAATCTGCCTTATTACAGTAAAACTCAAGCAGCTCTTGGGGGGTGCCTACATCGTATTTAAATATTTCGTCTATCTTTATATGCCTGTGGGCTTTGTCACTGCCGTTCATAACGCAGCTTAACGCCGCAACAAGATTTTTGCCCATAAACCCATGGGCACCGGTTACCAATATTTTCATATACGCTTAAGCTCGTCTTTTATGTATTGCAGGGTCAAAAGCTTTTCCTTTACCTCTTCCACGGTTAAATGCCTTGTGTTGTCCGAATTAAACTCACGCAAGGGCTGTCTTTCGGTATCGGTGCTTTTAACGTATTTATCGTAGTTAAAGCCCCGCTTATCGCAGGGGACACGGTAAAAGCCGCCCAAATCTTCGGCAACGGCGCATTCTTCGTTGGTAAGCAGGGTTTCGCAGGTCTTTTCCCCGTGACGCATGCCTATAACCTTTATTTCTGCCTTAGGTGCAAACAATTCACACACCGCCTTGGCAAGGACTTCAATGGTGCAGGCAGGGGATTTTTGCACCAAAATATCGCCGCTGGCGCCGTTTTCAAAGGCAAACAAAACGAGATCCACTGCTTCCTCCAATGACATTATAAACCTTGTCATAGAAGGCTCGGTAACGGTAATTTGTGCGCCCGCTCTAAGCTGTTCTATCCACAAGGGAACCACAGAGCCGCGACTGCACAAAACGTTGCCGTAGCGGGTACAGCAAAATGTGCATACTTCACCGGGAACCGTTAAAGCCTTGGCAACCACAGCTTTTTCCATAAGCGCCTTGGATGCGCCCATGGCGTTAACGGGGTAGGCAGCCTTATCCGTAGAAAGGCATATAACCTTTTTTACGTTGGTTTCCACGGCGGCTGTAAGCACGTTTTCCGTACCCAAAACATTGGTTTTTACGGCTTCAATAGGGAAGAACTCGCAGGACGGCACCTGCTTAAGCGCCGCTGCGTGAAACACAAAATCTACACCGTGCATGGCGTTTTTAACAGATTGAAAGTCACGCACGTCGCCTATATAATACTTTAGCTTATCCGCCGCATCGGGGGCCTTCTGCCCATACTCGTGCCGCATATCGTCCTGCTTTTTTTCATCCCTTGAAAAAATGCGTATCTCGCCGATATCGGTATTTAAAAAACGCTCTAAAACGGCATTGGCAAAAGAGCCCGTGCCGCCCGTAATAAGTAAAGTTTTATTTGCAAAGGTTGAAGCTGCTTCTAACATTTTGCCCCTCACTTTTACTGCCTAAAGCTTTTATTTTTCGTGCTTTTATAAGTTTATCACATTTTTACCCGTAAAGCAATAGTTTTAGGCGCAGTTTAGCCATCCTTTGCCCCCAATGCTGTTGCCGTTGTTTTATTTTTACAATTTAAAACGCTAAAAATTGTAAAAATTTATATATATGTCAATTGACAAAGCTTGACTTTTATGATACAAATATATATGCGAGGATTTTTAGATTACTTATACCGAAAGCCTCGGCACAATACCGTAAAAATTTAAAATAAATAAACATAGAAAGAGAATGGTATTATGAGCAAATTGGATCTCACCAAGTACGGCATTACAGGAGTTAAAGAGGTTATACATAACCCCTCCTACGAAGAATTGTTTGTGGCTGAAACCGATCCTTCCTTGGAAGGCTACGAAAAAGGCCAGTTGACAGAGCTTGGCGCTGTTAACGTTATGACCGGTATCTACACCGGCCGTTCCCCTAAAGATAAGTTCATCGTTATGGACGAAAATTCTAAGGACACCGTTTGGTGGACTTCTGATGAGTTCAAGAACGACAACCACCCCTGCAGCGAAGAGAGCTGGAAGGTTCTTAAGAAACTCGCAGTTGAAGAGCTTTCTAACAAGAAGCTTTACGTTGTTGACGTATTCTGCGGCGCAAACGCTGACTCTCGCATGGCTATCCGCTTCATTATGGAAGTGGCTTGGCAGGCACATTTCGTTACCAACATGTTCATCGTTCCCACCGCTGAAGAGCTTGAGAATTTTGAGCCTGACTTTATCTGCTACAATGCTTCCAAGGCAAAGGTAGAAAACTATAAGGAACTCGGCCTCAACTCCGAAACCGCAGCAGTGTTCAACATCACCTCCCGTGAGCAGGTTATCCTTAACACCTGGTACGGCGGCGAAATGAAGAAGGGTATGTTCTCTATGATGAACTACTACCTCCCCCTCAAGGGTATGGCTTCTATGCACTGCTCCGCTAACACCGATATGAACGGCGAAAACACCGCCCTCTTCTTCGGCCTTTCCGGCACCGGTAAGACCACCCTTTCCACCGATCCTAAGCGTCTCCTTATCGGTGACGACGAACACGGCTGGGATGACAAGGGCGTATTCAACTTCGAAGGCGGCTGCTACGCTAAGGTTATCAACCTTGATAAGGAATCCGAACCCGACATTTACAGAGCAATCAAGCGCAACGCTCTTCTTGAAAACGTTACCGTTGACGCTAACGGTGTTTGCGATTTTGCTGACGGCTCCGTTACCGAAAACACCCGTGTTTCTTACCCCATCGATCATATAGAAAAGATCGTTCGCCCCGTTTCTGCAGCTCCTGATGCAAAGAACGTTATCTTCCTTTCTGCAGACGCATTCGGCGTACTTCCTCCCGTTTCCGTACTTACCCCCGAACAGGCTAAGTACTACTTCCTTTCCGGCTTCACCTCCAAGCTCGCAGGTACCGAACGCGGCATTACCGAGCCTACTCCTACCTTCTCCGCATGCTTCGGTCAGGCGTTCCTCGAACTCCACCCCACTAAGTATGCAGAAGAGCTTGTTAAGAAGATGGAAAAGAGCGGCGCTAAGGCATACCTTGTAAACACCGGCTGGAACGGCACCGGCAAGCGTATCTCCATTAAGGATACCCGCGGTATTATCGACGCTATCCTTGACGGATCCATTCTTAAGGCAGAAACCAAGACTATTCCTTACTTCAACCTGGCTGTTCCCACAGAACTTCCCGGCGTAGACACCGGTATTCTCGATCCTCGTGATACCTATGCAAACGCTGAAGAATGGGAAACCAAGGCTAAGGATCTTGCAGGCAGATTTATTAAGAACTTTGTTAAGTACACCGGTAACGAAGCAGGCAAGGCACTTGTTGAAGCAGGCCCCAAGCTTTAATCGTTATAAATAAATCATAATAATTCCCCCGCCTTTCCCATTAACTTGGGCGAGGCGGGGGAGTGTTTTTTTAAATTTGTTTCTAAAATAACAAAAGGGCGGTTAATGGCTACTTCTCATAAGGATGTTTAAACCCCGACAAAATTTGTCGGGGTTTCAGTCTGGGAAAAAAAGCCAGGTAAAAAGGGGTTTTTTGGCAGACTGGGGC
>JAZUNS010000083.1:0-3961 GCA_045604285.1 Eubacteriales bacterium | reverse complement strand
AGAAAAGACTCCTTAGATTTTTGGGAGTGCCGCTTATGCGGCGCAAGGTGCTAGCAAACAAAAATCAAAATCTTTCGTGCCTTCCGGGGCCCCGTTGCGAACGAAGAGAGCAATGGGGGTATCATATCATTCTATTCCCACAAGGCCGCTGGAATAGGTGTTGCCGTAAATATCGGTTACCGCAAACCAAACGAAAAACTCACCTTTGTTGGGTATATCCTGAAACTCAAGTCGAAAGTCCTGCTCGTCGGTAAGCTCGTAACCGTAGATACTGCCGGAGGACTGCAGGTGTGTGTTTCCGTTTTCGTCGGTCTTAACAAAGTATGCGTTGTTCATAAAGCCGTATATTTGGTAGTCATCGGGGTTTATCAGCACCTTGGGGGGCGCATTAAGATCCGAGTTCATGGGCACCGCATTCAAAAGGGTGGGCTTGCCGTCTATAAACTCCATAAGCCAGTCAACGGCTTTGATATCCATATCCGCAAAGTCTGCCATGTCGTAAAAAGTGCAGGGGAAGTAGAACTTGTTGCTGTCGCTGCCGTTGTAAATACGGTGCATTGCCAGCACGCCCGTCAAATTTTTGCCGGTTTTGTTGTCAACCGCATAAACAGCCTTGCCGTTGTAATCGGCAACAAGTCTGTTGTTTGCGTCAAGGGTTGCGGGCTCGCCGGTGTATACAAGCAAATACTCTTCTTCTTTAGAGAAGGTCTGGGACGGGTCAAGTTTTTGGAATACGTGGTATCTTGCATAGGCCATGTTTTCCGCCTGCTCGGGGGTTAGCTGTATGGATATCTTGTTGGCGTTGGCGCTTCCCGTAACGGTGGCTTCAACAGAACCGAAGTTTCTAAAACCGCTCATGTTCTTGTCGCCTGCGGCAAGCTTGGCGGCAAAGCCTCGCAAATAGCTGACGTAATCGTCGGAAAATCCCATAGCTGCGCATTCGTCAATGCAATAGTTCATGTTCTGTATATCGTCGTAGGGGTGATATATAGAAACGCCGTTGGCGTTGGAAACGTTGGTTTTCGAATAACAAATATAGCCGTTAAGCGCATCTTTAAGCGCTTTTGCTTCGGGGAAATGCTCGTTAAGCTGGTCGGTTATGTGTACAAGGTCTATAAGGTCGTAGGAGCCGGAAACGGAAATCTTACCAAACACCTTGGTGTTATTGCGCAGACGGGACATATTGCTGTAGCAGTAGGTAATGTCGTCGCCGTTTATTTTTGAAAACATATTGTCAACACAGGTTTCAACCTGATTGATAGCGGAAAGGTCAACGCAGGAAAGGGTAAGGTCAACCTTGTTCTTGGGGTTTTGGGCTATTAAAGCAGTATAGTAATCAAAATAGCTGTCTATAATCAGGCGCCCTACCTCTTCGCCGTTCTTTGCGTTAGCTACGTTCTTTAAAAAGGAATAGTCCCATCCGTCGCCGGGCTCAAGCTCTTGCGAGGCGATAAAATAATCGGCGTGGTCCTTTACCGCCCAAGCCACCTCAACGCTGCCCATAAGGCAGGCGTCAAAGCCCAAAAACTCAAGCTTGTTGCCGCTGTTAAAGCCGCCGGCGTTAAGGGCGGAGGAAAGCTCATCCATATAAAGTCTGTCATTAGCGTGAAGCGTGTCTACACCAAAGCCGCCAAAGGGGCCACCGCCGTGATCCCAAAGGATCAAACCAAACTGGTCGGCGGGGTAGTTGTTGCGGCAGTAGGTCAAAAATTCAGCCAAGGTGTCACTTTCGCCCATGTTTTTGGCAGAGGTGCTGTGTACCTCTGAAAATTCGTCGCCGTTAAGCAGATAATAGGTGTTTTTGTCGGTGGATATTGCATCTATCATCCAATTGGTGGTGCCGCCGGTGCATACCAGCAGGTTGGTGTTGGCAGTGTCACAGCCGGATTCGATCATCTCAACAAGGTCAGATGAGGCACATCCGTGCTCAGACTCCAGATCCGAGCCAACCAGATATACCATAATGGTCTTTTTGTTGGTAAAGCCGGCGTCGGGCGTAAAATTATCGGGTGCGCTTGTAACCGTGCTTTCGTCAATGACGTAAGAGCTGTCGTTGATGCTGCTGTTGTTGCCGCCGTTGTTAACAAAATGATCCCCGTAGGAATAATCGTCATTATTGCTGCTTGTGTCGCCGCCGTCCCCGCTGCCGCCGGTAACCGCCGCAATTATAACAAACAGCGCAACCACGCCTATAAGTATCCAAAGCCACGCCTTGGATTTCTTTTTCTTCTTGGGTGGGGTAGGCGTACCCGCGTTGCCGCTTACGCCTATAACGCCGCCGCAGTTGGGACAAAAGGCTTCGCCGCCTTTAAGATATTCTCCGCAATGAGGACAGTAGTTCATAATACAATTCTCCCTATAAATTAATATATGCCTTTTTCTACGTATGCCGTGTAAAGCTCGTCGCTTTCAAGGCTGCGGTCAACAAAAATGCGGTCAAAAGCACCGCTGCCCCCTTCCTCGCCCACGGTTAAAACAAGGTTTTCGGGCTTGTCAAACTTAAAATCCACCTTAAAGTTGGTAAATACCGAGTCAAACCTGCCATCCGCCCTTACTGCGGTGTGCTTGTTGCCACGGTCACAGTACCAAAGCACGTAGCAGCTATCCAAAATACTGCGCTTGCCCGCAGCAAACCTAAAGCCCGTGCCAAAATGGTCGCTGTAGCAAAAGTTGTACCAGTTGTTGCCGCCCTCGTCCAAAAAGCCGCAACTGTTTTCGTAATCGTCATACTCAACGGTAAACAAGGGGTGCAGATTTTTCATCACGTTCCCTGCGGATTTAAGCCAAACCCCCGTGTAAACGTCGGCAATGCGCAGGTTGGTAAGGCTGTTGTCAAAGCCCTCCAGCAGTACACCTACCGAATCTTTCCTTCCGTTACCCATTATGTTTACACCAAAGATATCCGCATCGGAAGAGCCGCAATTAGCCCCGTATTTTATCCTAAGCCCTATCCGTGTGCCTTTAATGGAAACATCTTTTATATAGGTCTCTCTGCCGCCGTCTATGGATATGCCGTCCGCAACGCCGCTGCCGTCAATTACACCGCCGCTAAAGCCGTAATTGCTGCCCACAAGGCGGGTATCGTTGGCGGGATGCGTAGCACCCAGCCGCACCATGGCCTCGTCGCTGCACCAACCGTCCGCCGCCTTAAGCACCGCAAAGCAGGAAAGCATCAGGCAAACGCTTTTTTTAGGGTGGGCGGGGGTAAGCAAGGGCTTGTCCAGCAGATAGGTTCCGTCGGGGAAAAACAAGGTCCTGTTGGGGTTTTCGTCAATTAGCCTCTGTATCCCGTCAGAGGCGGGCGTAACACCGTCGGCAGGCACCGTGTCCGTTACGATTATATAGCCCCTGTCGGCCATTGATTTATTGTTCATACAAAGCACCTCGTTTTTTTATAAAATTATATCATCACGTCCCGTTTATGTCAACAAGGTTGTGCTTTTTTCGCTATTGACAAAGGGTTTTTGATGTGCTATACTATATGCGCAAAAAGCGATTCTCTTTTTTTCCCTTTCTTTAGTTTCCCGGTTTGTTTGGTGCTTCATCAAACCAACTGGGAATCTTTCTGAAAAATGCAGATGTGATGGAATTGGCAGACATGCTGGTCTTAGAAACCAGTGCCTAGTGCATGCAGGTTCAAGTCCTGTCATCTGCACCAGACAGTGAAAATCCGAACCTTTATCCTGTAGGAGAAGGGTTCGGATTTTTAGTTATGCTTTGATAAATGATAATGCTTGATTTTTGTATGATCGGTTGCTCAAATAGTTAGTATTGGCGGGAGGAATCCTGCCGCCTTTTTGTCAAGGAATGCCCGTCGCCTTTTTCTACATGATGAAGCGCGAAGTTTCCGCGCCTTCCCGGTTTGTTATAATCGCCGTTGTTAAGCAGTTGGGGGCGTGCCTTTCTTGAGGTGGTCGGGTGTACCGTCTGGGTAGTACAGGCATAATTCTTCATCGCTGGT
>JAZUNS010000082.1:0-9420 GCA_045604285.1 Eubacteriales bacterium | reverse complement strand
TCGTTTTGAACGAAAAAATACGATAAATTGCAGATAAGTCGGGATAAATTCCCGACTTATCTACTTTGTTGTAATTGATCTTTTATGTTTTTCGTGTTCTGTGCCTTTGTCAGCGGTCTGAGCGAGGCTTTCGCCTCGCTTTTTGTGGTTATTATTGCTTACCGAGAATTACATTTTCTACCATTATTACGTCCAAACCGCCTATTACTTCGTCGTAATTCATGTCGCCGCCGGTAAGCACTAAATCTGTAAGGTCTGCAGTGCCCCTAACGACGTTTTCCAATATCAAAAGATCGCTTACCGAGACTACGCCGTCCACGTTAACGTCGCCCAAGAGGTTTAAAACGGTAACGGAACAAGTAGCAGAATAGCCGCCCGAGCTTGCAGTGACGGTAACCGTACCCGCCTTAAGTGCGCTTACGTTGGCGCCGTCGGTATAAAGCACCGTAGGGTCGCTTACGGTCCACACAACGGTTTTATCCGTTGCATCCTCCCCAAGCACCGTAGCCGTAAGTGCCTTTGTTCTACCGTTAAGGACGGTAAGCGAGCTTGCGGAAAGGGTTATGCCCGTTGCCGCTATCTTTTCTACAGCAGGCTTCACAACCGGCAGGTCTACGTTGTAGTGCATGGTTATATGATTTCTTATTGCATGGCCCGAGGCGTTTTTGTAATATGCAGCTTTGGCACCGTCGGTATTTATGGTGCCGGTGGAATCTATAACGAACACGTGGCCGCCGTCACCGCCGAGATATACGTCGGCAGTCTTAACGGCAAGGCTGGCAAGGTCAACGTCCTCTTGCCCGAAATAAACACCCGCAAAAACAATTGAAGGCTGGGTTTCGGTAAATAGGTTGGGAACGAAAGCTCCTCTGCCGTGATGGTTACAATCGAGAAAATCGATATCTGTATTTATTACGGATTTATGCAGCGAAAGCATATGGTCTACACCGGTAGAACCGCTGGTTTTATTTGCGGTATAGGTAGTGCCTACGTTGGTGGCATAGCTGTCGCCCGTGAACAAGAGCTTAACACCTGCATACTCAATAAGATACCAGGTTGAAGAGCAGTTGTTCCAATTAGTTTGATTTCCGTTTATGGAGGACTGCGTACTCCAATCCTTAGGGGTACACATGGTTACGGATATGGGATAGCTTGTATCCGTAGTGGAAAGGGCGTTACAGCTGTTGAAGTAACGCATTTTTCGAGTTTCGAAAGCTAATTGAGTTGGTACCAGATCGGGACTGTAGGTAAGCAGGTTGCTGACCATGGAATCAAAAGCATTAATGTAGTTAGTGTAGCCTTTTGCCGTCGTACCGGTGGGGTCCTTAGTAGTATACATCTTTTTGATGTTTACATATGGACTTTTACTTATTACGTATCTTAGTGCGTGAATATGGTCGGAATGCCAATGGGTAATAAAGCTTATAAGCTGTATCTGGCATTTCTTGGAAAGCTTAAGCCGGTAATACTGCGGCTCTGTAAGTGCGCCGGAGGCAAGACCGTCTGCCAGGAATTCCTCTCTAAGCTCTAACAGGTATTCAAGGGATTTAGAGTTATTATTGCCGCCGTCTATCATTATGACGGTGCCGTTATAGTCTATAACGGAGCCGTCGTTTTTGGTTATGGACGTTGCTATCTGCTGCAGCTCGTTAGTGTGCAGGCGGAATTTACCGTCCTGCTCTGCATACTGGTTAGCAAACACGCCTTCGGTAAGGTCGGCAAGGACGTTTACTTGGCAATGCAAGGTTTTGGAGCCCCAGTCACCGGTAAAGGTGACAGCAACGCTGGTTATACCTTCGGAAACGCCCGTTACTTTGCCCTTGGAAACGGTTGCAACGGAAGGGTCGGAGGAAACAAAGCTTACGCTGTCTTCCCTGCTTGCAGAGTCAAAGCTGTACTCTATTTTGTTAGTGCCGCCCACAAGAACGTAAATCTTTTCCTGACAAGTGAATGCGGCTGTTTCGTTAACTGCGGAAACATTTTTGCCTCCGTCGGCGGTGTAATACGAGGTTTCTGCCGTTGCACCGTAAACGTATACGGTTTGACCGTTTGCGGTGAAGCTTGCATAGGGACGCACGACAAGCATATCGTCATATTCGTCTACGGATTGACCGGATATTACGGCAGTAAAGCTATTGTCGGAAAAACTGCCGATATAGCTCTGTGCGGAAGGGTGGTCTGCCGTAAGCTCGGCATCGCCCAAAGCTTCTTCCTTGGCAACCAGCACGCCGTAACTTATGGCGTTTGCGGAGACGGTGCCGTAATAGCTGCCGCTTGTATTTACGGAAACCCTGGCGGAAAGCACGGGACCGTCATTTACGGTTATTGCCGCAGAAGCAAACATATTTGCTCTGCCGTTATAATTCTGCAGGCTGTAAGGAATTTTATTTAAGGTGGGAAAGGGATATCCTGCCCTCCACGTATCGGCGGAGGCGGCGTTGAGTGTTGACAACACCTCGGGTAACGCAAGTGAGCTTACGGCGGTACCGCCGTCGAAATTGGTGTTTACGCCGCTTACGCCAAAGCAGGTAGTGTTATAGTTTGTATATGCAAACAAGCCTGTGCCGGCACTGTTTTTTAAAGTAGAGGAGGTGTAGCATATTGCTCTGCCGCTTGATACCGAGCCTAAGTTTATACACCTTTTTACCTTTACGTATTTGTTATCGTCAACGGTGCCTTCACAGTATACATCGCCTATAATACCGGCAACGCTGGCACTTCCGTTGGAGGAGGTTACAGTGCCGGTGTTGTAGCAATCGTAAAGCTCGGAGTCACGCTTATCGGTGACACCGCTTGACCTACCTGAGATGCCGCCCACGTAAGCGGTGCCCGTTACGTTGCCCACGTTGCCGCACATATTTATATTCATACTTTTACCTACGCCGACAATACCGCCGGTATAGGACGAGCCTGTAATTGTACCCGTATTATAGCTGTAGAAGATTCTTCCGTTAGCGTGAGGATCTGCAGTGTTGTTCCCGCCGGATATGCCCGCAACGTATTTACCAACGCTCTTTACCGTACCGTTGTTTATGCAGGAATATATCTCGGTGGCTCTGCCGCAGCCGACTATACCGCCGGTATAGTTATAGGTATCTGCGGTGGTACTGCCGGTGCTGCCCTTTACGGTACCGTTATTTATGCAGGATTGGATCACATTGTGACCGTATCCGTCCACCAAACGGGTACCGCCGACTATACCGCCGGCACAGCTTTGTGCAGCACTTATCGTTGCATTGTTTTCGCACTTTTCAAACTGCGCTCTGGAGGCGCCTGCGCTTATATAACCCACAATGCCGCCTGCGTAGCTTGTGCCGGAAACTGTTGAGTTATTTACGCAGCCGTATGCCGCAAAGCTGGGAACGGTTGGTTCGTTGGTTACATCTGCGTCAACGGATAAGGATGAACCGTTAACTGCGTTACCGCCGATAAAACCGCCTACACCCGACTTACCCTTTACACGCAGATCGCTTGTACAATTGACAACGTCAACGCCAACCTTGGACTGACCCAAAAAGCCGCCTACAAGATTGGCACCCTCTACGTACCCCCGGGCAAGGGTAAGGTTCTCTATGGTAGCATAGCGGGCGGTGCCGATAAAGCCTACACAGTTGGAATCGGTATGAACTATATACATACCGTAAATGGTATAGCCTGCACCGTCAAAGCCACCTTCAAAGCGTCGGTTGCTTTCGTCGGCATATCCGGGAGGGGTCCAAGTATGTGCGCTTCCGCCGCCGTTGGTAGGTGCCACGGAAGACGACCAGGTCTTCCACTCTTCACCGTTGGGATCGTTGTAGTATATATCGCAGGTGAGCCTATAATAGCAACTGTCCGCATCCTTGGTTTTTGCGGTAGTGGTAGTATCGTTATTATCGTAGTAAGTAATGGTACCCGTGCTTAACGCTACCTGCTTGCGGAAATACGCCAAATCATTAGGACTTGATATAAGGAAAGGATTAGCCTCGGACCCTACACCCTTAAGATAGGTAGAGTATCCGCTCCACGTATAATAACCGCTGCTTGCCGAGGCTTCGATATCGTTGACTATCGGTGTAATTACCATACAGCCTATAACGAAAGCCGCTGCAAAAACCAACGACAAACATTGTTTAAAAGTCTTTAATATTGACATAAGCATTTCCCCCTACATCTACATATATATAATATTATACATTTTATTTTATAATTTTGCAAGGAATTAGGCTTTGGCTATTCCTACGAAATTCAAGGGCGTTTTATAGTAAAAACAAACAAAAATCGAGGCATGTTGCCCCGATTTAGTCTGCTAATCTTTTTTATAGGATTTTATAATGCGGCTTGCCAAATCCGGAACAGCCGTTATCAAAAGCCCCGCAAGGCTTAAAATCAACGCACCGTACCATCCGAAATTTACCGTGGTTTCCATCTTAAATATGGGATCAACTCCGCCAACTGCGCCGATAAACCCCAAAACTACAGCCACAAGGTTTAAGCCGTAATAAACGTAGCTGACAACGGTTGGTATAACGGTAGACTTAAAAAACGGCACCGCTCCTACTACTATAACGACCGTTAACAACGCTTCACATACGTATATAATTACGTTTGCCCATACGAACAGCGGGCTTATCAAGCCGATATCCAAATTATTGCCACCGTAAACGCCGTAGCTGCCACCGGGACCAAAACTTGCGCTTAACGAATTGCTTGCCCCCTCCGGCATAAAAAATCCGTACCAATCAAAAAAGTAAGTACATAAGGTTAAAAATGCTATAGCTATATATACCGCAACGTCTATTTTTGAAGTAGAGGGGGTCTTTATCTCCTCTGTTACACGGTCTGTTTCTTCATTAACAACGGCCTCTGCCGAGGTTATATTTTCTGCATCCAAAGCAACTGCCTCCCCACTGTTTACTACTGACTATTATCTACCATAATTGCCCGATTGTCAATACTTTTTTGTTTAAATGCCTTTTGATTGGCATTTGTTTCTGAGCAAAATGAATAAAATGCTATTGACTTTTTAATATGGATGTTTTATACTTATTGTATAAAATTAGGTGGCATTGCGCTCACCAAAACTGAACAAAAGGAGACACAGGCAAATGAAAAAGCGTTTAGTATGCTTAGTAATGTCCTTAGCGATGATCATCTCCGCTATGTGCATTACAACACCCGTTTCCGCTATTTCTGATGCGGAATTCGTTGCGCCCGAGATTTTGATTCCCGATTATTTGGCGCTTCCCGATGATGACCTTATCAGTGACAACCATGAATTTATGTTGGCTGAAGGTACCCGCTGGGAACAGAAGGTTACTTCCTTGTTCATTGATTCCAGCAAGGCTAACCGTCCCGGTACCATTAACTATCAGAAGTACATAGTTATCCACAATACCGGTTCTTATCCCGTTTCTTCCACCGCACTTGGCAACTCTAATTACTGCCGCAACACCGACGCTTCCGTTTCTTGGCACTATACCTGCGGTAACGACGGTATTTATCAGCAGCTTCCCGTTAACGAAAAGGGTTGGCACGCAGGCGGTAACTACTGGGCCACCGACGCAACCTATGATGAAAAGGTTGCTGCAGGTTGGGTTCCCGATGCAAGCAACAGCTCCAGCGTTGGTATAGAAACCTGCGTTGACGGCTTCCCTGCTGACAACAATTTCAGCGGTGAGCATTGGAATCAGCCCGATATGTATGAATGGTACGAAATGCACTATGACAAGACTGCTACTTATCTTGCAATTCTTGTTTCCTATATCTGCGTTCGTATGAACTTCAACCCCTACACCCAGATCGTAACTCACTACAACACCGCAGCTAAAAACTGCCCCATGCAGATGAGATACATTTTCGGTACCAATGCTAAGTTTGCACAAGACGGTACCTACTACAAGGTTTTCCTTGACAGAATGTATGACTACTATGCAGCTTTCGGCGGCACCTACGTTTCCACCGATACCTGCCAGAACACCTACTACAACCCCGGCAACAAGGTTTACAACACCGGTCTTTACAAGGCTACCTCTGCCGTTACCGCATACCGTGCAGGTAACACCGCTACCGGTTCCGTTGGCACCGTAGCTGCAAACGAAGTTGTTGACGTTAAGATCGTTGGTTGGAACTGGGGTAAGGTTACCCTTTCCAACGGCACCGAAGGCTGGGTAAATCTTGATAGCCTTACTTACGTTACCTCTGATTACGACTACGGTACCTACAAGACCGCAGGCGGCGAAATCGTTAACGTAACCGCTATTAACGGCACCACCGCTACCTTTGAAGGCGGCACCGCTGATATCAGCACTCTTACCAGAGTTTATAAGGTAGAAGTTGAAAGCGATACCGCTTTCGGTTCCGAAGCTAAGTATCTTGCTTCCGGCGAAACCTTCACCGTTACCGCTGTTGATCCCGTTGCTCCCATGCTTTTCGATCTTTGGGAAGTTACAAACGGTATAGCTTCTATCGAAGACAAGACCGCTTCCACCACCACCGTTACGGTTCTTAACTCTGACATAGTTATTAAAGCATCCTATCGTGACAAGTATGACGTTATCGTTGAATCCGGTACCGGCTCCGGCAGATACTCTGCAAACGAAGTTGTTACCATAAACGCAAGACCTTCCGTTGGTAAAGTATTCTCCGCTTGGGTTCTTAAGAGCGGCGATGCTACCATCTCTGACATTTATTCAGCTTCTACCTCCGTCACCGTAGGCAGCTCTGACGTTGTTATCGCAGCTACCTATGCAGATGCTACCAACTTTGATCTTACCGGTCTTACCAACTATGGTCTCGGTGCAAAGTATACCTTTGAATGGAAGGATATGACCGGCACCAATATTTCCTGGTATAACGCAATATTCATGAGAGACGTTGACTGCACCCTTATGACCGACGGTCAGACCGATACCGACGCTTCTTACTCTCTTGACCCTAAATACAGCGCTGTTACCGGTACCGGTGGTACTGCTGAATACGTATTTGACCTTGGTCAGAACCGTGAAATAAGCAGAATCGTTATCCGTGACTTCGTTATCGAATCCAGCTGGGGCGACCTTGACAGTGAAAGCCTTTCCATAGCTATTTCCTCTGACGGTACCGAATACGAAGTAGTTCAGTACACCGACTCTCTCTACCACTCCTTCAAGGTTAACGAAGACGGTACTACCGACAAGATCAGTGAATCTCTCTACACCCACTGCATCGACTTTGTTCCCGCTTCCGGTCAGTACGTTAAGGTTTCCTTTAAGTCCACCAAGTGGGTTATGGCATACACCGAAATCGAGCTTTACGGTGCATCCGGAACAGACGATTCTTCTTCCGTAGAAGATCCTTCCTCTTCCGAAGTTGTTGCTGACGTTACCTACGGCGACGTTAACGGCGACAGCAAGATCAACTCTCTTGACGCTGCACAGATTCTTAAGCATGACGCTATGATGATCACCATCGAAGGCGACGCTCTCGTAGCTGCTGACGTTACCGGTGACGGCAAGGTTAACTCCCTTGACGCTGCGCAGATCCTTAAGTTTGACGCTTTGATCATAGACAGTTTCCCCGTTGAAGCTAACAACTAATTAAACCGAATTAAACGTGAAATGCCGCAGCGCGTGCTGCGGCATTTCTGTTGACAACAAGGAGTATTATATGCTTAATTTAAGAGATACTCAAAAGGCGATGTTGTCTAATCACGTTAAGGCAGGCAGCATCGTTGCGGATTTTACAATGGGCAACGGAAACGACACTCTTTGGCTTTCTAAGCGTGTCGGGGCGGAGGGCAAAGTTTTTGCCTTTGATATTCAAGATGCGGCGTTGGAAAATACCGCTGATTTACTTGCAAAGGAAAGCGAGTTTAATAATTACGTGCTTATAAAAGAATCCCATCATCTGCTAAAGAAGCATATTGATTGCAGGCTGGATGCGGGTATATTTAACCTTGGTTTTTTACCGGGGGGAGATAAAAGTCTTACCACCCTAAGGGAAACCACCTTGCCTGCAATTAAGGATGCAATTTCATTGATTAATCCCGGCGGATGCCTTATTATTGCCATATATCCGGGTCACGAAGAAGGCAGGCTTGAGGGTGAGCTTATTTGCGAAACGTTGGCATCCTACCACCAAAAGCATCTTTCTGCCTACCGTTTTAACGTGCTGAACGCCCCTACCTCACCTTATTTTATATACGTAGAGATAAATGAAAAATATAAGGAAGGAGCCTTATAAATGGCAACCGTGGTAAAGCTGTTTGAGGGTATAAAGGCTGAAAAACTGCCAAAGCTGCTAACCGAATTAAACGCCGTACAGCGCAGTTACGGTTGCGGTCAGATAATTTTGCAGCAGGGTGAAAGCATAGATAAGCTTGGCATAGTAAAAAGCGGTAGCGTTGACGGCGTACACTATAACCCCGACGGAGAGGAAAGCCTTATCTCTCACTTCGAAGAGGGTAAAGTTTTTGCAGATTTTCTTGCCGTAAGCGGCAGCAAAAAAAGCCCCGTTTGCCTGCGGACCGAAAACGGATGCGAGGTTGTTTTTATCCCTATAGAAAGGCTGTTTAATCCCCATCCCGAATACGAGCGTGAAGCAAAGCTTATGCTGGCCAATCTGGTAGGCATATACGCAAAGCAGTACTTTGACCTGCAAGATAGGATGTTTTGTATTACAGCGCCCACGCTTAAGGAAAAAATTTACAGATTGCTTAGTTTATATGCGGAAAAGCAAGGCAGTAATCACATTGTTTTGCCCTACAACCGAGAGCGAATGGCTACGTACTTAAACGCAGACAGAAGCGCACTTAGCCGCGAGCTTGCCCGTATGAAAAACGAGGGGTTAATAGACGGTAAAGGAAATACGTTTATAATTAAAAAAGAAGAAAAATAGGTTGACAAAATTCGTGTTTATGCTATAATGGCAGAGAATGATTTAGGAGGTGCGAGCACTTATTGCTCGGTATTTGTTATGAGTGTTTTATTTCAATATTTTGCAAGTATTGAATGGGAAATGCCCGTCATGTGGCTTATCGGCGGTATCCTGATTTACCTTGCAATCAAGAAGGATATGGAGCCTACTCTTCTTCTTCCGATGGGCTTCGGCGCAATCCTTGTAAACCTGCCTCTTTCGGGCGCGATCGGCGAGGAAGGTCCTCTTACCACGCTTTATAACGCGGGTATTCAGAACGAGCTGTTCCCGCTTATTCTCTTTATCGGTATCGGCGCGATGATCGACTTCGGTCCGCTTCTCTCCAACCCCAAGCTAATGCTTTTCGGCGCGGCGGCACAGTTCGGTATCTTCTTTACCCTTTGCACCGCTTCGCTCTTCTTCGCAGATAAAGATGCGGCTTCTATCGCTATTATCGGCGCGGCCGACGGCCCCACCTCGATAGTCGTTGCAATGGCACTCGGAACTCCCTACGT
The DNA here is from genome assembly GCA_045604285.1 of Eubacteriales bacterium. Classification (GTDB taxonomy): domain Bacteria; phylum Bacillota; class Clostridia; order Oscillospirales; family CAG-382; genus SIG636. The sequence goes on along the minus strand of JAZUNS010000082.1, from coordinate 31 downwards.
CGGTGCGATAATGGTTGCGGCTTATTCCTAT
>JAZUNS010000081.1:0-4977 GCA_045604285.1 Eubacteriales bacterium | reverse complement strand
TTTATATTTTTCGTGTTCTGTGCCTTTGTCAGCGGTCTGCCGCCTGCGGTATAAAGCCGCAGGCGTACTTTTTTGTTATACCCAAGGAGTATAACCGGAAACGGGAAGCAGGGTTACGGTAAGCGCCTCAGGTGCGGTGCTGTATATTGCCTTGACTCTGTCATCCTCGGCGAGCTTCAGAATCTCCGCCTTGGTCAGGGATACCGCTTCAAATGCGGGAATTATATACCAACACACCATTTCTCTTGAGCCGTATAAGGCAGGATACGTGGAAACCAGGTATCGACCTATCCTTTCTGCGGTAAGGTCGCTTGTAGCCGTTACCAAGCCGCTTCCGCCTGCCATAGACGTAGCTTGGTCGATATAATCGTTGGTATTTATCTTACCCGCTATACCCGCCTTGGTTATAATATCGTTCATATATTCTTCCGTATAAGCGGCAACACCGTTAAGAAACGCTTCGGTGGTTTCCCTATCCCCCTCCGCAGTGCTTAAAATATTGGGGTTGGGTGCATTCCCCAGCTTGTTTTTGGGGTTAAGGTCAACGCCGTCATAATACAGCTCTGCGGCGGCGTTGGAGTTATACCCCAGCTTGGAAATGCTTGAAAGCCTTTCGTAAATCAGGGTTTTTTCAAGGCTTAGTCCCTCCCCCCATTGGCTTACGTTGGATAAATTGTATTCGGCGTCGGGGCGGGCAAAATCTACGTTTATTTCATCGTGATACATGGAAAGATAGGCGGCTGCCATATAGTGCATATAGGCAGACAGTTGATAGGAATAGATTTCACCTTCAAAGCCCTCTCTCGGATGAGTATCCGCACCCGTCAGTACCCACACGTCAAAGGTATCGTCCTCGTCGGCGTTTTCAAGTAACCTTGTCAGATAATCCGTTACGCTGAGGGCATAGTTGCCCGTTCGGGGACGTGCCAGCGCTATGGAATAATTGCCGTGGGCCAGCATTTTATATACGGTTTCTTCGGTAACGTCCATATAATAGCAGTGATAGGAATCAAGGGCTCTGTCGGCTGAGGTCTTTGCGCTTATTACGTTTTCCGCCCCCGCAGACCTTGCGTATTCAAGAGCTTGGTTGTAAAAAGCTTCGTCAACCTCCTCTACGGGGTCACCTGCAGTTTCATCGGTTTTGTAAATATCCACAAATACGGTGTACCACACGTCCTCGCCCCTATGCTCCTCAAGCAAGCTTAAAAGCTCTTCGGTGATATATGAATCGTATTTTTCATAGCTTGTATACTCAAAGCCGTCGGAATAATTATCACCGTTGTAAACGGGGGCTGTAACGTAGACCTTGTTTACCGTTACGGAATCGGAGATTTCGGGATCTTGCTTATCCGTTTCCGAGGGGGAATTTTGGCAGTCCTCACTATTGCTTGAAACGTTTGCACCGTTGTCAACACCGGGACGGTTTATTCCCAAAGCCGCCGCAATTACGGCAATTACCAGCACCGCTGCCATTGTCGGCTTTAGCCATCTGCCGCTACGCTTGTTTTTTTCGCTGTTTTGAGGCTTTTGCTTAAAGCTATCTGAAGCCATATTACAGGCAAACGGTGCAACGGCGGCGTTTTCGGTTTGTGAATGATAGTAATTTATCAGCTGTTTTTTAATATTTTTCATGGATCGCTCAGCTCCTTACATAAAATATTTTTTCAGCTTTTTGATAGCCCTGCGATAACGGGCAGAGCACGCCACCCTGTTTATGCCAAGCATTTTACCAAGCTCTCCATGGCTTAGACCTGCGTAGAGCTTTCCGTAAAGTATAATCCTTTCATCGGCGCTTAAAGCGGCAAGAGCTTCCTTGATCACAAGCGAATCCTCACACCCCTCTTTAATCGCCAAGTTTTGGACATTCTCTGTTAAATCCGTTCTTGAGTTATGGCAAAGCCTTAGCTTATCGATGGCTATGTTACGTGTAACTGTCATTATCCACGCCCTTGGATTGGTGCCGCAGGAATATTGACCGGCTTTTTCGGCAACTGCCACCATAACGTCCTGCAAAACGTCCTGGGCTGTATGGCTGTCGTTAGTTATTTGATACGCTGCGGAATATATAAGCTTTCCGTACAGTTCGTATATTATCGAAAGTGCAGATACGTCCCCTTCAGCTATCCTTGCCAGTGCCGCATCGCAGCTTTTGTCGTCGGCCGAATATTTTGTTTGACCGAACATTGCCGTCACCTGCCCCCTAAAAAATTTACCGTTATATAAATTATAACGGCTGACAAGGCACTTTTTCAACAAGTAATAAATAAATTTTTTTAAAACTTAAAAACGCTTTATTTCGCTGAATTTTTTTGTACTTTAAGCACAATTTATATTGACACTTACGCAAAAATTTGGTATAATTTATCATCGTATTTTTACAATGCAGAGATATATCTGCAGAAAGGTAGGTTTTTATGAAAAAACTGTTATCCTTGGTTTTAGTTCTTTCCCTTTGCATACCGCTTATTGCGGTAACGGGCATATCCTCCACACCTGTTGCGGCGGCTTCCAGCCACGTTTACATGATAGTAACAAACCCCGGTCAGGATATGAACACTCAGATGAACATAAGCTTCCATTCCGACTACACCTATACCGGTTGCTATGTTGAGTATACCACTGCAAGCGATACCTCTTTTGCCAAAGCAAAGAAGGCTACCGGCAGCTATGACAACGACGACTATATGTGGTTTTACAACAGAATAACCACTTCCAGCGCTACGTCTGCTCGCTTCACCACCAAGTTCCTCAACTACAACGTAGATCTCAGCGGTCTTACCCCCAACACCGATTATATCTACAGAATTTGTGACGGTGCAGGCGCTTACTCTGAAACCTACGGTTTTAAAACTGCAGGCCAAAGCCAGTTTTCTATGATTTGGCTTTCCGATATGCACCTTAGTGCAGCAGCTTCCAAAAACACCAAGTACGGCAACGCTGTTAAATATGCCGAAAACGCCGCTAAATACGATATAGGCTTGCACATCAACACCGGTGACGTTGTATCCTGCGGCGATAAATACTCCTGGTGGCAAGAGGTTTACGATTTTGACGTTTACAAAAAGTATACCTATGCAGGCACCGTTGGTAACCATGACCTCTTTGACGAAATGATGGACAACGACTCTACCTATTACACCCAGTATTGGAAGTCCACCGAATATTTCCGTATAACCGCAAATTATCCCGATAACGGCTATACCCACACCTCCGGCAGAATTTCCGGCTATCTTACCAATGACGGCTATTCCGCCTACGCAAGCAGAAGTGCCAGCCAACTTTTCGATCCCGGCTCCGGCACCCTTGCAGGCAAGTACATCACCGGTGCTGCAGAGGACACCAACGGCAGAGCTTACTGGTTCCTTTACAACAGAATTTTGTTTATAAACTTTGACTATTGGGCAATGTCCTACGCTACCGAAAAGACCACTGCTTTTGATTGGGCGCTTGACATTGTTGACGCCAACAAGGGCAAGTACGACTACCTCGTTTGCTACGAACACCTTAACCTCATCTGGGGTGACAAGGGTACAAGCAGATATTATACCGATTACCAAAACTTCCTTGATACCGCAAACGTTGACATCTTCCTTTGCGGCGATAACCACATTTATTACCGTTCCGATAAGCTCTTGGCAGGCGCCAAGACCAGTGACCCCGAAAAAGGCACCGTAATTATTCAGGCGCCCGCTATTACCAACGTTTCCACTTATCCCGACTATTCCGGCGCTAAGGCTCCTTACGGCGTTTCAAGATACTCCTCTGCCGATTACGTAGGCAGCTTTGCTATAGACGTTGACAGCAGCGGTATGCACTTCTCCTTGGGAATCGGTTCCGGCACCGGTGCAAACATGACCACCCACGAAACCTTTACCATTCCCAAGAAGACCCGTTACAGCGACGCTCTGACAGGCATTTATACCGCTACCGGCGCACTTACCGTAAGAGAGACCTCCGACGCTTCCGCACAGTCTCTTACCACCATCCCCAACGGTACCGTATTTGAGGTTACCGAGGGCAACGGTCAGTGGGGCAGAGTTCGTTACAACGGCTTTACCGGTTGGGTAAACCTCAGCGGCTATTCCGCAACCTACTACACCACCGACGTTACCACCCCCGAACAGTTTGAGATTTCCAACGTTAACGTAGGCTACGCATCCTCTCACATGGTTGACGCTTATACTCCCGCTTACGGTTCCACCATTGCAAACGTTGGCTGGTTGTTCAGCGGCAACGTTACCATTACCGGCGTAAGAGATTCCAACGGCGCCTATAAGGTAACTGCGCAGGATACAAGCAGCGAAGCCAAGAATACCACCGCTATCCCCTCCAACGGCTGTGTTCTGCTTATAAACACAAGCTATGCAGATTATGCATCGCTTATGAGCAAGCTTGCCGTAGGCAAGTACTTCACTTTGGACTCTAACCGTACCACCGTTTACACCGCAAACCCCGGTGAGGCTAACACCGCACCCACAATACCCGGCACCGTTACCGAGCCTGACAGTCTTGTATTTGTTGACGGCACCTCTTACCAACGCAACGACCATATTGAAGGTGTTACCATAGGCACAAGTGCTGCAGACGTTATAGCTCAGTTCACTAATGAGGACGTTAGAATTACCGATGCGGCAGGCAACCAAGTTGCTTCTACTGCCGCTGTCGGCACGGGCTACACCGTAAGCTATTACAACTCCAAGGGCACCTTGGTGGATAGCTGCTTGATCGTTGTTTATTCCGATGCAAACGGCGACGGCATCTGCTCTGCAGCAGACGTACTTGCCATAGAAACCGAGATACTGGGTAAATTCGTTAACACCGGCTGCTACGCCGTAGCTGCAGACCTTAACGGTGACGCCTTCATCAACACTACCGACTACTCAATAATCGAGCATATTTTAGTTAACTAAAGACCTTATAGTTAACGGGTTGCCCAATGGGCAACCCGTCAGAGCACTGACAAAGGCGCAGAACACG
>JAZUNS010000080.1:0-14167 GCA_045604285.1 Eubacteriales bacterium | reverse complement strand
CCCGGTTCTACCGGGGGAAGATAAAAACTTTAGTAAAAGTATATTAAAACCTCCGTGATATAATTTGTGTAAAGGTTTGGCGACCGCATTACACAAAAGAACAAGGAGGTTTTAAACATGTTTAAAAAAGAGAAAAACGAGATAAAGAGCTCAGCGCACTCAAAGTATAGGTGTCAATACCATGTAGTATTTGCCCCCAAATATCGCAGACAAGAGATATACGGAAAAATAAAGCGAGACATAGGAGAAATACTAAGGAAATTGTGCGAACAAAAAGGGGTAGAGATAATGGAAGCCGAAGCGTGTGTAGACCATATACATATGTTAGTAAGCATCCCACCGCATATAAGTGTAGCACAATTTATGGGATATCTCAAGGGGAAAAGTTCACTAATGATATTTGATAGGCATGCAAATTTGAAGTACAAGTATGGAAGTAGACATTTTTGGTGCCGAGGCTATTATGTAGACACAGTAGGAAGAAACAAAAAAGTAATAGCAGAGTACATAAGGAATCAGATAGAAGATGACAATGCCTCGGACCAAATAAGTTTCAAGGAATATACAGACCCGTTTACGGGTGCCAAGAATAAATAGGCTAAAAAAAGACAGCCGCACGTGAGCGGCTGCCAGTGAGTGTAATGCGGTGTCAAACTTCAGGGGCTCCTTTTAGGGGCGAAGCCTGTAATTGCCCCTTATAGAGGCCGTGCAAGCCACCGGTTCAACCGGTGGTTCTGACTTATGGGGTGTTTTTATTAAAACTCTTTTATAATGCCTGCGTCAAGCTTAAGTATCTGCGCTGCATCAAGGCTGTTTACTTTGCCGTCGCCGTTCACGTCTGCGGCTTTAAGCTGAGTATCGTCAAGGGATATTATCATAGCGTCGTGCTTAAGTACCCATGCGGCGTCAAGGCTGTTTATTTTGCCGTCGCCGTTTACGTCGCCGACAAGCGCAAATACAAACGGCTCTACAACCACCAACTGTGTAGTTCCTGCGTAGGAGCCGGCGCTTTCGCCAAGGGCACGGGCATAAAGGGTATACTTATTTAATTCAACGGAAGCGTTGCTTATGGTAAGGGTGGCTGTGCCGTCTTTAAAGGTGGTAACGAAATCGCATTCCTCAAACATGGCTTTCATTTCTTCTATGTCGTAGGCGATGCCAATTCCGTCCTCGTCAACGGTTTCAAATATCCAATCGGCGGATACCATATCCGTCGCAGAGAAGCTGTATTCAAGACTTTCGCCTTCAAAGCAACTGTCGTATTCAATGCATTCGTTTACAAAGGGTGCGTCCTGCAGCAGCTCAAAAGGCACGACGTTATCGGGATTGAAGTTTATCTTACCAATCGCATTTTCCACGGAATAACCAACGCTGTATTTGCCGCTTATGCTTTCGGATACGTTCTTAAAGGTTACAACTGCACGGTAAACATCACCAAAAAGCTTAAAGCCAACTTCGTATTTAATGCCTGATGCTGCCTTAAACTCGTCAAGGGTATAGAATCTGGTAGTGCTGCCGCTTCTGTATACTACGGTCCAATCCACCTTTTCAAACATATCGCCCCAGAGATAGAAGGTAGCGTCACCGCCTGCGTAGTAGCCGTAGGAGTAGAAGTTTTCCACTTGGGGAATATCGCCGAAGGTTATGGTTACGGCGCGGCTGTTCGTTTTAGAGCCGTCGGTACCAGTAAGCACGCAACGCACCTTGAAGGTGGAAAGAGCATCAATCACAATGAAGAAGGCTCTGCTTTGGTAGCCGGCCATACGAACGTTTGTGAACGTTGCCGCTATATCGTCGGTAATGGATATCCAGCCGCCGCCGTTTAACTCTATCTGCCACTGATAAGCGGCTACGTTTTCCGCTTCGATAATTGCGCCGCCCAGCTCGCCCACGCCTACCTTAACGCTTTCGGGCTGGGTTATGATGTTTGCGGGTAGAACTTCGTCCGTTACGGAGATATTAAATTGTTTGCTGAGGGTAATCATATCCTTGCCGAAATACAGTTCAACACCAAGGATAAGCTCAAGCCCGTCGGCATAAGCGTTAAAGCTTACCTTTTTGTTATCCACGTATTCCGTATTCCAATCGGTGTCGTTTTTGCCCTTGATGCTGACGTAGGGCTTTATATCGGTAAAGCTGACGTACTTATTCAAGAAGTCGCTTATGCTGTATTTAACGGAAAAGTTTTCGCTAAGGTTTATGGGATAGGAAAGATTTATTCCTTCACCGGCTACTGCGGGATTTGTTTCAAAGCCTATCATATCTTCGGTTAAAACGATAAGGCTTTTGCTGCCATGCAGGTCCTTAAAGGTAGCCTCGTTTATATCCATGATTGTATCGTCTTGCGTTATAAACAGCGTTGAGGAGACGGACTTTATCATTTGGGTAGCAGGTCGACTATTCATCTCACGATCACCGAAGGAATATGTAAAGGTATGACCGATAAAGCCTAAACTGCCCGAGAATATACCGCCGTAAATTGAAGGGATAAGCTGGTTGCCGTCGCACTCATTATAATTTTGAGCGCCGGGATCAAAGTAGTGAAGTGAATAGCCGTTGGACTTGAATTCACCGCCGTTTATAACAACGCTGCCTTCTTCCACTTGTTTATTAAACCTTGTGATGCCAAAAGCAGAAATCTCTCTGGCGCTCATATCGACGTTTACAAAGTCATCCTTCATGCAGTCACCCATTGCTTCAAAATAGCCGTCGTTTATCACGGTATTTATATGGTGGGCTATAAAAGTTCCTCTGTAATAGCTGCCGTAGCCTAAAGTGCCGTCGCCGTATTCTTCGGTTTCTGACGTTAGAACGTAGTTACCGCCGTCAATTATAAGGGTATTTTGGTTGATCGAGCTGGATTGAGGTATATATTTCCATTCGCCGCCGTCCCAAACCTTTACCTCGTAATGATTTGTTGCAGATACGCGTATAGCGGCAAGCTGGTTGTCGTAAGCTCGGTGGGAGAACATTTTTACACCACCGCCACCTACAGAGTCGGTCAGCCTTAGGGTAACGCCCCTATTGTGGGTGGGGGAAACGTACACAGTAATAAAGTCGTAAAACACTATGTGTGTATCGCTATCCGAAACGTTATCCTCGCAGTAAAGGGTATGACCGTTAAAGTCAAACTCTACGTTGTTGCCTAAAATGGATACCTCAACCATTGATGTAGCAGACTCGGTTAAGTCGGCGGCAGACATGGAAAGGTCCTGCATAAGTACCATTTTGTAGCTTCCAAAGGAGTATTTGGGCAGTCCTTCAAAGGCTGTCTTAAACTCATCCCAACTATTTATCTCAATTATTTCGTCAAACTCTGCCTCTTCTTGTGCAGATACAGACACAAAAGTCAGGGTGCTTATGACCATAAGCGTGCAAAGCAGTAAGGCGATAACTCTTTTCATTACACAATCCTCCGATTCTTAAAAAGTATACGTTGCTGTGCGTTTTTGTGACTCAAAAACGCTCCACCCGCTTATTTACCAAGCGGGTGGAAAAATGCTTGTTTTTTAATGCTTTTAAAAACCTTTTATAATGCCTGCGTCAAGCTTAAGTATCTGCGCTGCATCAAGGCTGTTTACTTTGCCGTCGCCGTTAACGTCTGCGGCGTCAAGCTGAGTATCGTCAAGGGATATTATCATAGCGTCGTGCTTAAGCACCCATGCGGCGTCAAGACTGTTTATTTTGCCGTCGCCGTTTACGTCGCCAAGCTTTACGTTGTTAATATTTGCTATCTTGGCATAGCCGGTACCCAGCTCGCCTTCAACTACGCCCATATCTTCGCCAAACACAAGCGTTTTATTCAAAAACGCCCCTTCGGTGGTATTGCCGGTAAGCACCAGCACGCCGCCAAGAATGTCTATAGTTGAATTTTCGTACTCGCCGACGCTTATATAGTGGGTGCAGCCGTCACTTTCGACGGTAACGTTGCCTGCGTTTTGAACGTAGCTTGAAACGTAGTTAGAGTTAATGACAATTGCCGTGGCATATTGATAATCGTCATAAATTTTAACGTTGCCCCCGTTTACGGTAAACACGCTGTCGCCGTTCATTTCGTTAACAAGGTAAATGCCGTATTTCATGTCAAGGTCGCCGCCGCTTATGGTAATGCTTGTGTTTTTGTTAAGACCGTAGTTTCTAACGTATGCGCCGTAAAGACCGTCAGCAATCCATTTGCCGGAGCTTATGATAAGGTCAGCTTCGTCGGAGGCAGTGTCAGACATAACGCAGATAGCCGCATCATTGCAGGTTATGCTTGTTTCGCCATCGCCCTGCAATACAAGAGATCCCAAAACCGTTATGCCATGGGCATAATTGGAAGTTCTCGTTGGTTCAATATTGTTTACGCCCTTGGAGGTTATCTGAAGGTTGTAAGAGCTATATATGCCGGTACACCTCGTCAAGCCGGTTGCCCTGTAAGAAAAATCATAGCCTTCGCCAACGTAGGTAAAGTTGTTAAGCTCAAGATAACCGCCCCCAATATCGTCGGTATAATAAGCGTAACCGCCGGCAGGCTTGGTAGTGGTGGTTGTAATTGCGCCGGAGGCAAGATAGTCACCGTCGTTTAATATTACGTCACCTATTGCAACGTAGGGTACGGGCTTCATAACAAGCTCTTTTTGGTCAAAGCCGCCCTTTGTTGTCTTCATAGTCTTTGTGTTATAAGTTGTGGTGTCACCGGCACGGATGGGGAAGTAAGCGGCATTTGCAACGAAAATATCAATGGAGGAGCCGTGCAAGGTCACATTACCGTCGCTTACGTTCTTTCTGGCGTTAATGCCGTGGCCGTCATCTGTGGTTATTGCAACCTCACTGTCGTAGATATTTACGTTGCCGCTGTCAATACCGGTGGTACAGCCCATAATGCTAACGTTAGAGCCTACTATGTTAACAAGCTCGTAATTGGATTCGCCGGTTACCATGGTTTCTATACCGCAAAGAGCTTCGTCAGAGATGTTGGTAATGGTAAGGTTGGTGTGTAAAATGTCAACGGATGCATCGCCATAACCATTATAGCCTACGGCAATACCTCTGCCGTTCTTGCCCACGTTAAGGATTACTTCAAGGTCATCATGCTGAGTGTAGCTGACACCGGAGGAATCTGCGAGACTGTTTACCATAATGCCGTAGGTTGCATTTACGGTAAGGCTACTGTCACGGTAATCCTCGCGATAGGTTGTTGTTTGAACTATTTGAAAATCTCCGCCGATTCTGAAGCCAACTGCATTTTCGGTAGAGCAGGTTACGTAGTTGTCACCGCGAATGCTCAAGTTGATGTTGTTGCCGCGGATGGCTGCAGGCCTTTCACCGGATTCTGCGTAGCCGGGGCCGATGTAAGAGAAGTTGTTAAGATACAAAGTATTATCGGAAAAGAATGCGTAGCTTTCGGTCATAAAATTAAAGCTATCGCCCAGCTCGGAATAAGTGATGGGTTCACCGGCACCTTGCAACAGATAGTCACGATCGTTCAGCTTGACGAGACCTATGTATACACCGCCGTCGGTTTCGGCACTTGCCGCCATGCCAAAGGCAGGAATTAGACCGATAAGCATAGTTGCACAAAGGATAAAAGTTAAAAGCTTTTTCATGTTTCTTATACTCCTTTATAAATCAAGTTTAAGCGATGCTTACACTGTGCAAAGCACCACCGCATAGGTAAGGCATACATCTACCTAAGATAAATTGTAAATAAAACCTTGTAAATAACAACACACTTAACAACAAAAAAGTGTGGGGAAGGTTAAAAAAGTGTGGGGAAAGCGGGTGGCTTTATAGAAAACGGCTCGGTTAATGCCGAGCCGTCCCAAAATTAGTCCGTAAAGTTATCAAAATAGCCCTGAACAAGAACAACGGGCGTGCCCTTATCGCCGCTGCCGCTGGTCAAGTCACAAAGGGAACCGATAAGGTCGGTAAGCTGTCTGGGGGTGGTACCCTGGGATGCCATATTGCCTACAAGGTTGGCACTCTTAGCCTTGATGCTTTCGGATATAGCCTGCTTAAGTGCTTCACCGGAAAGGTCTTTGTAGTCGTTATCTGCAAGGTACTTAAGCTTAAGCTCGTTGGGGGTGCCCACAAGACCGCTTGTAAAGGCAGGGGAAACAACGGGGTCAGCCAGCTCCCAAATCTTGCCCTGGGGATCTTTAAATGCGCCGTCGCCGTAAACCATTACTTCAACGTGCTTGCCGGTAGCCTTAAGTATTCTTGCCTGGATATCCTCTACCAAATCAACGCATTCTCTGGGGAACAGCTTTATGGTATCCTCGGTGGCCTTGTTAGAGCCAAGCAAACCGTACTTGGCGTTATAGCCGCTGCCGTTAACGGATTCGTTAAGTATATCGTCAAGGCTGCAAACGATTTTTGCGCCCTTTTCAAGCAGGATGCGCTTGGTTCTTACACGGGTATGTATGTCACAGTTGATAATGCAATCGGCATAGTCAAGTATTGCAGCCGCACGGTTTGCAAAAACTATTTCAACCTCAGCACCTGCATCCTTAACAATGCTTGCGTAATAGTCAACGTAATCAATGCCCGTAAACTCGTGTACGGGGTTGCCGAAAAGCTCACGGTATTTCTCAAGAGAAAGCACGTCGCTGTAGGGGTTAACGCCTGCGTCATCCAAAGCGTCATAGCTAAGAAGTGCGTTGCCTACCTCATCGCTGGGATAGCTAAGCATAAGCACAACCTTTTTGCAGCCCATTGCTATACCCCTAAGGCATATAGCAAAACGGTTACGGGAAAGAATGGGGAAAATCACGCCAACGGTGCCGCCGCCCAGCTTCGCCTTAACGTCTGCCGCAATAGCCTCAACGGGGGCGTAGTTGCCCTGCGATCTGGCAACGATGGATTCGGTTATGGAAATAACGTCTCTGTCACGGATGGGAAAGCCTTCGCTTTCAGCCGCTTCAAGCACGCTGTTTGTAACGATCTCCGCCAAATTATCTCCTGCTCTTATAATAGGGCAACGAATACCTCTTGAGCAAGTGCCGACTTTTCTTTCCATAAATAAACACCTTCATCCTAAAAATTTTGTACTAATCCCGTGCCCGTTACGAGCACTTTCTTTAACACACTATCTATTATACAATTATTGTTACTGTGTTGCAAGAAAAATATTGCAAAAATTATCATAAAATTTAAGCAAAAACACCCTTGGTTTTTGGTTTTTTTGGCGGGTTAATCACAACTTTTCACCTATCATGGCCAAAAACTCCCCTTCGTCAATGACGGGTACACCCAGCGCCCGGGCTTTTGTAAGCTTGCTGCCCGCATCCGTTCCGCAAAGCACAAAGTGGGTCTTTTTGGATACCGAGGACGCAGCGTTCCCGCCGTGCCTGCGTATAAGCGCCTCCGCCTCGTTACGCTTAAGGTGGGGCAGGGTACCCGTAACAACAAGGGTTTTGCCCTCAAGGGCGGTCCCCTTGGCTTCCTGATGTTCCTCAACCTTAAGCCCAAGCAGGCTTAGCTTTTCTATAAGGGTAAGGTTTTGGGGTACGGCAAAAAATTCGGTTATGCATTTTGCCGTAACAAGCCCTATATCGTTAAGCGCCACCAAGGTTTCCTCATCCGCTTTGGCAAGCGCATCAAGACTGCCGAAACGCTCTGCCAGGGCAATTGCGCCTTTTTCGCCTATCTGCCTTATACCAAGTGCGCCTATAAGGTTTGCAAGGGGGGCGCTTTTGGATTTGTTAATAGAATCCAAAAGCCGCTTTGCGCTTTTTTCACCAAAACGCTCAAGGCTTGACAATTGCTCTTCCTTAAGGGTGTACAGATCCGCCGCACTTTTTACAAGCCCCTGCTCTATAAGAGTTTTAAGGATGCTTTCGCCCAGATTATCAATCCCCATGGTGCTTGCAAAGTGCAGCAGCGTGCGGTGAAGCTGGGCGGGACAGTCGGCGTTGGTACAACGTACCGCAACGCCACCCTCGTCCCTTGAAACGGGGCTATTGCAGGAGGGACAAAAAGCGGGCATGGTATACGGCACGCTGTTCGCAAGCCGCTTTTCCGGCAAAGAGCGTACCACCTCCGGTATTATATCGCCCGCCTTGCGGATAATAACGCTGTCATTTATGCGTATATCTTTGGCGGTTATATAGTCAATGTTGTGCAGGGTGGCACGGGATACGGTGGACCCGGCAACCTTTACGCTTTTAAGCACAGCATTGGGGGTAAGGACGCCTGTGCGCCCCACCTGAATAACTATATCGGTAAGGACGGTTTCCGCTTCCTCCGGCGGATATTTGTATGCCGCCGCCCATTTAGGCAAATTGGAAAGCACGCCTATCTCGTCTCTTAGCGCAACGCTGTCTATCTTTACTGCAGCACCGTCTATTTCGTAGGGCAAATCGGGTCGTATCTCCGATATGCGCTTAACAGCCTTTATTACCTCGGCTTTGCCATGACAAAGCTCTCTAAAGGGGCTTACCTTAAAGCCAAGCTCCTCCAAAAGGTCCAGCCTTGCCCTGTGGCTGTCGGGCAAGGGCTCGCTGCATTCTTCAAGATTAAACACAAAAATGCTAAGCTTTCTCGATGCGCAAAGGGCGCTGTCAAGCTGGCGCAAAGAGCCTGCCGCCGCATTTCTGGGATTTGCAAAGGGCGTCTCTCCCTTCTCCTCGCGGCCTGCGTTAAGCTCCTTAAAAACAGCCTTGGGCATATAAACCTCGCCCCTTACCAAAAGCCGTTCAATGGGTCGGCTCAGCTTTAAGGGGATGTCCTTAATAGTGCGCACGTTAAACGTAACGTCCTCGCCGTAGCTGCCGTCGCCCCTGGTGGCACCAAGGGTAAGCACGCCGTTTTCGTAGGTAAGCAAAACGCTAAGCCCGTCTATCTTACATTCCACGGTGTAAAGGGCGTCGGGGGCGGTTTTGTCCAAATAAGCCTCCAGCTCCTCCGTAGAAAAAACGTCCATAAGACTACCCATGCTAACGGGATGCTTAACCTTTTCAAAGCGCTCGGCAACAGCTCCGCCGACACGCCCCGTAGGGGATGCGGGCGACGCCAGATGGGGATGCTCTGCCTCCAGCGACTTAAGCTCGGCAAACATCATATCGTATTCACGGTCGCTTATCTCGGGCTCGTCGTCCTCGTAATATTTTTTAGAGTGATACTCCAGCTGTTTTTCCAGCAGGCGCATTCTTTGCTCTATTTCGTGCATTTAATCGCCACCCAATCGTTTTCTTCGTCGGTACCTAAAAGCTTAAATCCCTTTTCTGCAAGCAGGGCTTCAACCTCAGCCCGTCTGCCGCCGATAACGCCGCTGCAGACCAGTATGCCTCCGCCCTCCAGGGAATCGTAAAACATATCTGCCATGCCCTTTATAACGTCGGCAACTATGTTTGCAAGTATAAGATAGTATTTCCCGTTAAACACGGTTTTAGCCAGTGCTTCATCGGTTATTACGTTTCCGCAATAAACCTTGCACTTATCCTCAACGCCGTTTACAGTAAGATTTTCCTCGGCTATGGTGGCGGCAACGCTGTCAATATCAACAAGCACAAGCTCTTTTGCGCCGCATTTAGCCGCAGCAATACCCAGAATACCGCTGCCGCAGCCCATATCCAAAACACGCTTGTCCTTAACGTCAATATGCTCCAACGCTCTAAGGCAGAGGGCGGTGGTTTCGTGCTGACCTGTGCCGAAAGAAGAGGCGGGGTCTATCTCCAACACTATTCTTCCGTCGGGCTCGCACTCTTCCCAAGTGGGTTTTACAATAAATTTTTCGCCGATGGGCAGTGGATGGAAATATTGGCGCCAACCGTCAGCCCAGTCGCCGTCGTCAACGGTGTTTTCCTCAATACAAAGCCTGCCAAAGCAATCGCCTTCGATAGCCTCAATACCTTGCTTTATACGGGCAAGCTGGGCGGTGCCCTGCTCGTCTTGGGAGATGTATACCTTCACAAGGGTCTCGCCCTCGGTTTTGTTAAGCAAGCCTTCCTCTATGTAATCGTAGGGGACGGTGTTGTCATTCAGCAAGGCCTCAAGGTCTGCGGGGTCCTCTATGGAATAACAGCTTATTCCGGCAGCGGTTATAATTCCGCCAACCACTTCGCTGCCAAAGGTATTTGTGTATACGGTAAGCTCTGTAAATTTCATTTGTCAGCCGCCTTTCTTTTATAACGCCTTATAAAAGGCTTTTCTCCAATACGTTTAAGTTTAAAAAACAGGGTTTCCTTCGGTTGTATGGGCTCCACCAAAAAGCAGGGAAGTCCCGCCCTGCGTGCTGCAAGGCAATCTGTAAATATCTGGTCGCCCACAAAGGCGGCACCGCCTTTGTTTTTGGACTGCCCAAGGCATTTTTTTATGCCGTCTGTTCCGGGCTTGCCCGCCTTGTGTACCGCAAACAGCCCTAACCCTTCGTTAAAGACTTCAACACGCTCTTTTTCGTTGTTGGAAACCAGCATCACCTCTATACCCGCCCCTTGCAGGGTGCGTATGTAGCTTATTGCATTTTCGTCGGGCAGGGGCTTGTCATAGGGCGCTATGGTGTTGTCAATGTCAAAAACCACACGGTCTATGCCTTTATCAAGAAAGAACTGCGCCGTATATGCGCTTACGTCCTTTTCCATGCGGTCCGGTGTAAAATAATCAAGCCAGCTAATGCTATTCTACCCCCGTTTCCCAATACTCTTCAAGGGTATATCCGCCTTCATATATCTTCGTTGCGTGATAAACGCCCACAAAGCGGAAGTGCCAAGGCTCCCACATATATCCGGTTATATCCTGCTTACCTTGAGGAAAACGCAGTATAAACCCAAAACGGTGGGCGTTTGCCGCCATCCACTTAGCCGCCTCGGTGCTGCCGAAGGATTGGCTTGCCGCAGGCAGGTTGTGCATATCAACGCAAAGCCCCGTGTGATGCTCGCTGGTGCGGGGATAAGCAGAGTAAACCGCAGCAGCCGCCTCGGCGCTGGCTCTATCCAAGCCCTTTGACATCTCCTGGCTTACGTAGTAGTTAAACAGTGATTCCTGCTTTGCTATGCTTCTGTAGCCGCTGGTCACGGTAACGTCGCCGTAGCCGTAGTATGCCGCCTCCTTTAAAAAGGCGTGCAATGCCACCTCTGCGGTGTAAACCATTTTTTCGGGCGAGCGGTCTTTGCGTGTATTTCTTATGTCCACAAGGTTCTCGGGCACAAAATCCGCAGGCAACAGATTTTCCTTGTTAACAAGGGTAAGAAAGGACTTGTCTGCCCCTGCGTTAATGCACTTAAGCTCCTCCTCCGTTAAGGTTACGGCGTAGCTGTATACGGGGTTGACCGTTGATGATTCCTCCGCGCTGCTTTCATCCGGCGTTACCGAGCTGTCATCCGGCGTTACCGAGCTGTCATCTGGCTCAGAGCTGTCTCCGATAACCGAGCTGTCGTTGACAGAGCTTTCAGTAACCGTAACCGTGCTTTCATCTTCAGAGGATTCTTCGCCGCCTACGGTGCTTTCGGTAACAGAAACCGTGCTTTCCTCCGCCGAGCTGCTTTCTCCGTCCATATCTATCTCGCTGCAGGCAGAAGCCGTAAGCAGCGAGACAGCAAACAATATAATTAAAAATCTTTTCATTGTGGAAAATACCTCTCTTAAAAAACGCTTTCATAATCATTTAATTATACCATATTCAGCCGCCGATTACAACCCAAAAATTTCCCAAAAAGGAAAGCGCCGCCTTTCCCTTTCGGAAAAGAACGGCGTTGCCTTAAAATATGTGTTTAGTTGCAGCAGCAGCAAACAATTACTATTGCAATCAGAATAATTATCCAACAGCTCTGATTACCGAAAAAAGAGTCAAAGCAGCTCATTGTCTTTCCTCCCTTCTGCTACAGTTTATGTAACGGGCGGTTGCCGTGTTACATAAAACTTGCAAAGGGGGCAGGTGAGTTATTCGAAAAAAGCACGCCACTTAAATTTATCGGTAAAGTCAAAAAGCTTGCCTAAAAGCTTATCCGCCCTGCCTATTATCCAGCCGTTGATCAGGGCGCAAAGCAGGGTACCCCAGCCGATCCCTTCAAAATGCCAAAGTCCAAAGAAAGCAAAGGAGAATATAACGCTTACCAAAAGGCTGCCGCAGTCATAGCAGGTTTTAAAACGGCTTAGCTTAATATTAAACTTCGCCGATACCTCTTTAACAGCCAGCTCGTAAACCTCGGGTGATATATAGGTGCGGAAAAACAGCGCAACTCCAACGGCTGTAAGGAGCAACCCAACAAAATACGCAATATGGCGCATGTACATGGGATCCCAATTTATCTGCCCCAGCAGGGCAAGGTAACCGTCCAGTAAAAGCCCGTACAAAAAAGCGGTAACAAAGGAGAATAGATAAGACACCCTAAACTTGCGTATGACCGCCGCCATAATTATCAGCAACACCGCCTGCAGGGTGTATTCCGCCATGCCAAAGGTAAAAAACGAAAAAGTTTGTGATACCTTAAGGTGCAAAATATAGGCGGGCGCCACTACCATTGAAAGCCCAAAATCCGCCACCGTCATAAGTGCGGCGCCGAAGGGCAGTATAAGCATACCAAAAACGTAGGCAAGCTCTGTGTAAAATTTGCGTTTCATAAAAAAGCACTCCGTTTCTTACAAAAAAAAAACAGCTAAAGCCGTTTGATATAGAAACGGCAAAAGCTGACAAAGGCAAATATAACACATAAGCGGTCAAAAGTCAACCGTGTTTGCGCTAAAAACGGGTGTTGATTTACCGCAGCACTTTTGATATAATTGGGCGAGGTGACCGTATGCACTACAAAAATACAGAATGGGGTGTATTTCAAAGCCGCCCCAACCGCTTTATAGCAAAGGTTTTGGTAGACGGAGTATTGCACACCGTCCACGTAAAAAACACGGGCAGATGCAAGGAATTGCTTGTGGAGGGATGTGACGTCCTTTTGGAAAGGTCGGATAATCCCGCCCGCAAAACGCTGTACGACCTGGTAGCGGTTATAAAAAAAGGCAAAAACGGCAAAGCCACCTATATAAACATGGATTCTCAGGCACCAAACGCCATGGCAGAGGAATGGCTGCCCCACAGCGGGCTTTTTCCGTCGGGCTCAAGCTTCAAGCGTGAGGTTAAGCACGGCAACTCTCGCTTCGATTTTTGCGCCGAAACGGGTGGGGTACTGACGTATATAGAGGTTAAGGGCGTAACCCTGGAGAGGGAAGGCGTTGCGTATTTTCCTGATGCACCTACCGAAAGGGGCGTAAAGCATCTGAAGGAGCTGGCAGAGATAGCCGAAAACGGCGGCAACGCAACGGTGCTTTTTGTGGTGCAGATGAAGGGCGTAAGACTTCTGCGCCCCAACGTAGACACTCACCCCGCTTTTGCGGCGGCATTGCAGGCGGCAAAAAAGGCAGGCGTAAGGGTATTAGCCGTTGATTGCAAGGTGGGCGACGGCATGGCGGAAATAGACGGCTTTTTGCCCGTAGAGATATAAAAACAGTTTGAGCAACCGTCATTGCTCAAACTGTTTTTTGCTCATTAAAGCCCCAATAGCTTTGCGGCGTTGCCGCCTAAGATGGCTGTTTTGTCCTCCTCACTCAAGGGCAGGGCGTTTATACGCTTTATTTCTTCGCCTGCGTTGCTCCACGGTGCGTCAGAGCCGAAAAGTATCTGCTTTGCTCCCATAGCCTTTACCAAACGCATAAAACGGTCATCTCCGTAGGTATCAAAGCCCATGGAGGTATCAAGGTATATGCCCGTACCTGCAAGGTACTCTTCGGTTTCGTCCCATTCGTACATCCCGCCCATGTGGGCAGCAATTACGGTGCCGCCCTTAAGCTCATCCATAATGCGGCGAAAAGCCTTGGGACTGCTGCGGAAGGGTGGTGTAAAGGCAATATCAAAGCCTGCGTGGAACAAAAGAATAAGCCCCTTGTTAAGGGCGTAATCGTAAACCTTAAGCATATCGGGCGTATCCACCGTAAAGCTTTGATACTCGGGGTGGAACTTAATCCCCTTAAGCCCCAGCGAGCAAACGTAGTCGATATCCGCCTTATAATCACCCTCGTTAGGATAAATCCCGCCAAAGGATATAATGTTGCCCTCACTTATGGTCTGCGCCCATTTATTAAGGGAGTCTATCTGCTTATGCTTGGTAACGACGGGCTGCACTACAGATATGTCCACTCCGAATTTTTCCATATTGGCTTTTATACCGCCTACGGTGCCGTCGTGGCAGGGAACGTATTT
>JAZUNS010000079.1:0-3599 GCA_045604285.1 Eubacteriales bacterium | reverse complement strand
GCAAACGCAAACCTTGCCGTATTTTTTGCTTTGCCCAATCGCGGCGATACCGTTCTTTCCATGAGCCTTGCTCACGGCGGTCACCTTTCTCATGGTTCTCCTGTTAATATATCCGGTAAATATTTTAATATTGTTCCTTACGGTCTCAGCAAAGAAACTCAGCGCATAGATTACGATGCAATGTACGCTTTGGCAATGGAGCATAAGCCCAAGCTTATCCTTGCAGGTGCCAGCGCTTATCCCCGTGAAATAGATTTTAAGCGTTGCAGAGAGATTGCAGACGCTGTAGGCGCATATCTGATGGTAGATATGGCTCATATCGCCGGCCTTGTTGCCGCAGGTGAGCATCCCTCTCCCGTTCCTTATGCAGACGTTGTTACTACAACCACCCATAAGACTCTCAGAGGCCCTCGCGGAGGATTGATACTTTGTAAAGAAAGCCTTGCAAAGCAGATAGACAAGGCAGTTTTCCCCGGCACCCAGGGCGGCCCTCTCATGCACATCATAGCCGCTAAGGGCGTAGCCTTCGGTGAAGCGCTGAAGGACGATTTTAAGGTTTATCAAAAACAGATAGTTAAAAATGCAAGCACCTTGGCAAACGCACTTCTTGATAAGGGCTTTAAGCTTGTAACCGGCGGTACTGATAATCACCTTATGCTTTTGGATCTTAGGGACAGCGGCATAACCGGTAAAGAGCTTGAGATTAGATTGGACGAAGTGCATATAACCGCTAATAAAAACTCCGTTCCCGATGACCCTCAAAAGCCTACGGTAACAAGCGGCCTTCGTGTAGGTACGCCCGCTGTAACGGCAAGAGGATTTAAGGAAGAGGAAATGCTTAAGATCGCAGGCTTTTTCTATGACGTTGTTAACGATTTTGACGGTAGCAAAAACCGCATTACCGAAGAAGTAATCGCTCTTTGCGATAAGCACCCCATTTATCGCAGCTAATATAAGATTAAAGGAGAATTTACTGCTATGGCATATTATTACAGCGAACCTTCCCGCACTTTTAGTGAATATCTGCTTGTCCCCGGTTATACCTCCGAGGATTGTATACCCGCAAACGTGTCTCTCCGCACCCCCCTTGTAAAATACAAGTAGGGTGAGGAATCCGATATATACTTGAATATCCCCATGGTTTCTGCAATTATGCAGAGCGTTTCCAACGATACCATGGCAATAGCTTTGGCAAAAGAAGGCGGCATTTCCTTTATTTACGGTTCTCAGTCTATCGAGGACGAAGCCGCAATGGTAGCCCGTGTAAAAGCCCACAAAGCGGGCTTTGTTGTAAGCGACAGCAATCTTTCCCCCGAGGCAACCCTTGCAGACGTACTTAACGAAGTACAGCGCACCGGTCATAACACCATTGCAGTAACCGATAACGGTACATCCAACGGCAAGCTTTTGGGTATAGTTACCAGCCGTGACTACCGTGTAAGCCGTATGCAGCCTGATACCAAGGTTACCGAGTTTATGACCCCCTTTGATCAGCTTATAACCGCATCCGAAAGCACTACTCTTAAGGAAGCAAACGATATTATATGGGAGCATAAGATTAACCAGCTTCCCATTATATCTGACGATGGCAGGCTTTTGTATCTTGTTTTCCGTAAGGATTACAGCCAGCATAAAGAAAACCCCTACGAGCTTCTTGACAGCCAAAAGCGCTACATAGTAGGTGCAGGTATAAACACTAAGGATTACGAACAGCGTGTACCCGCCTTGATAGAGGCAGGCGCAGACGTGCTTTGTATCGACTCTTCTGAAGGCTATAGCTGCTGGCAAAAGAAAACTCTTGATTTTATCCGCGCCAAGTATGGTGACAGTGTTAAGGTAGGCGCAGGTAACGTTGTTGACCGTGACGGCTTTATGTTCCTTGCAGAAGCAGGTGCAGACTTTATTAAGGTTGGTATCGGCGGCGGTTCTATCTGCATAACCAGAGAGCAAAAGGGTATAGGCAGGGGACAGGCTACCGCATTGCAAGAGGTTGCCGCTGCAAGAGATGAATATTTTGAAAAAACAGGCATATATATCCCCGTTTGTTCCGACGGCGGTATAGTACATGACTATCACATGACCATGGCGTTGGCAATGGGCGCTGATTTCCTTATGTTGGGCAGATACTTCGCACGCTTTGACGAAAGCCCTACTGAAAAGCTTTTCATTAACGGCAGCTACGTTAAGGAATACTGGGGCGAGGGCAGCAACCGTGCCCGCAATTGGCAGCGTTACGATTTGGGCGGCAAGACCGGTCTTTCCTTTGAGGAAGGCGTTGACTCCTACGTTACCTACGCAGGCAGCCTTAAGGATAACGTTAACAAAAGCCTTTATAAGGTTAAGTCCACCATGTGCAACTGCGGCGTTACCAATATTCCCGACTTGCAGAAGAATGCACGCATAACTGTAGTTTCCGCAACAAGTATAGTTGAAGGCGGCTATCACGACGTAATGCTTAAAAACAATTCCGGTATTAAATAACAGATAACGTAAAACGGTCTTGCCAAGGCAAGACCGTCAAGCTGATGACAAACTCTGTCATCAGCTTGGCAGAGTGCTGAGAAAGAGTGCAGACGAAACGAACCGAGGCGAAAACTGTACAAAAGTACTGTGAGCCGAGGTTCGTTTTGAACGAAAAATTACGATAAATTGCAGAAAAGACGGGAAGCATTCCCGACTTTTCAACTTTTTTTGTAATTGTTTTTTTATATTTTTCGTGTTCTGTACCTTTGTCAGCGGTCTGACGGTCTTGCCAAGGCAAGACCGTTTCTTTATAACGACAAACGGCGTAGGTGTTACCCTACGCCGTCTGCCGAATTTGAGGAGAATTATAATACGAAAACAATCAGCACTGCAAAAAGCAATATTGTTTGATTTCTTGACATCATAATAACCTAAAATTCTTAAATAAAGCTTAACATAACATTAAGCGAATATAAATTAAAAAGCAAAATTGCCGTTTTTGAAAATCTCTATTTCCTTGCCATCGTGGGTAACACCGATGATAGAAAGGTCATCCGTTCCCACCATGAAGTCCTCGTGGGTCATAGAGCTGTTAAGTCCTGCTGCAATAAGCTCGTCCTTGGTCATGTCGTTACCGCCCTCTATGGTGGGATAAGAATCACCAAAAGCAAAGTGGCAGGAAGCATTTTCGTCAAACAGCGTGTTATAGAACAAAATGCCCGTGTTGGAAATAGGGGAGTCGTAAGGAACCAACGCTACCTCTCCCAGATAAGCGGCGCCTTCGTCTACCGAAATAGCATTTTGCAAAACGTCAAGACCTGTGTCAGATTCTGCTTTAACGATCTTGCCGTCCTTTAAGGTAAAGCGAATGTTTTCAATTACGTTGCCATCCAAAACCAAGGGCTTGGATGCACAAATAACGCCGTTTACACCGTTAAACTTGGGCGCGGTGAAAATCTCTTCTGTGGGCAGATTGGGAACAAAGGTCTGCCCCGTACCGGCTTTTTCGCTGGCGGCTTCCCAATAATGACCTTCGGGCAGTTCAACGGTAAGATCTGTCCCAAGTCGGTTTTTGTATTTTAAAAGCTTAAAGTTGTAGCTGTTAAGCTTGTTCTTTCTCTCTATAAGCGTGTCTA
>JAZUNS010000078.1:0-1531 GCA_045604285.1 Eubacteriales bacterium | reverse complement strand
TCTGCAATTTATCGTAATTTTTCGTTCAAAACGAACCTCGGCTCACAGTACTTTTGTACAGTTTTCGCCTCGGTTCGTTTCGTCTGCACTCTTTCTCAGCACTCTGCCAAGCTGATGACAGGGTTTGTCATCAGCTTGAGCCTTGATGGAATTCACCATCAAGGCTTTTTTGTGATATGGGTTATTCTGCGCTTTCTTCGATTGCAGTTGCAGTTAAAACGGTTTCTTTGCCGTCACCGTCGGTAAGGTAAAGCTTGCCGCCGTCGGCAATATAGCTGTAAACCGAGGTCTCTGCCTTATCTTCCTTTAATACGGTGTAATAAAGCTCGCCTTCCTTAATGCCCCAAAAGGCTTCAAAGC
Source organism: Eubacteriales bacterium (assembly GCA_045604285.1). Classification (GTDB taxonomy): domain Bacteria; phylum Bacillota; class Clostridia; order Oscillospirales; family CAG-382; genus SIG636. The sequence goes on along the minus strand of JAZUNS010000078.1, from coordinate 1,171 downwards.
TGCCGCCTTCAAAAATATATCTGCCCGTGCCGTCAGCCTCAATCTCTATAACGTAGCCGTCACCGTGCCAGTTGCCTGCAAGGTTGTCGTCGCCGCCGTTTTTGGGATAATCGCTAAGGGTATCGGCGTCGCTTTCTTCCTTGCCGCCCCTTGTTCTTTCGAAGTATGCAGTGTATATGCCGCTTTGTACCATGGTAAGCTTGTCGCCGTCAAGCTCGTAGGTGTAATCCTGGCGGTCAAGCTCTACGCCCGTGTTGCGGATAGAGAAGTACAGCACCTCTTTTTCCACGTACCATATAATATCCGCATCAACCAGCATATTGTAGTTATCCATGTGTATTTTGCCGCTGCCGTCGCTGTTAAGGGTAAACTCTATATCCGCCTTAGCGTCATCGCTCTTCCAGGTGCCTACAAGTCTGTCGTCCCTTTCAAAATCCGTCCTATCGTCGCCGGAAAGCTCGTAAATACCCTTCTTATAGCTGATAGTAACGCCGTTATAGGTAAGGTTAAGGGCGCTATCCGTTACCTGGCAGGCATAGTCAAGCTTTGCGGCAACGTTGCCATCGGTGCTTAACGTTACCTTAAGGGTAGAGCCTTTAACCGACCAGCTTACGTCCATGCTTATTTTTCTGTTATCCTGGTAAGTAACAAGGTTGCCCTTGCCGTTTTCATTAAATACGTAGGTAGCTACCGAGGCGCTGTCCCTGCCCGTCCAAACGCCAACTATATCCTCGGCGTTTACGTCGGCAACAACGCTTTCTGCTGCGCTGCTTTCGCTAAGGGTGTTCTCAGTATCGCTGCCGCAGGCACAAAATCCGCTTATCGCAAGGGAAGAGGCTAAAAGTATTGCAAATATTCTCTTCATTTTTACAGTCTCCTTTTTTGAGAGGTTAAACTATTATATCACGGCGCACGTCGGTTTTCAAGTGCAAAATAAAAGCTCTAAGGTCAAAAGACCTCAGAGCTCAGACCGCTGACAAAGGTACAGAACACGAAAAATATAAAAAATCAATTACAAAAAAGTTGAAAAGTCGGGAAAGCTTCCCGACTTTTCTGCAATTTATCGTATTTTTCGTTCAAAACGAACCTCGGCTCACAGTACTTTTGTACAGTTTTCGCCTCGGTTCGTTTCGTCTGCACTCTTTCTCAGCACTCTACCAAGCTGATGACA
>JAZUNS010000077.1:0-2462 GCA_045604285.1 Eubacteriales bacterium | reverse complement strand
CCTACAAAAACAAAGTTTTTGTGGGGTGTTTTTTCGCCTCGGTTCGTTTCGTCTGCACTCTTTCTCAGCACTCTGCCAAGCTGATGACAGGGTTTGTCCTCAGCTTGAAGCTTGTGAAAAGAGCAATTTCTTTTCACAAGCTTTTTTGCGTTAATCGGTGTTTCTTTTATAAAAGCGTACCGCTTGCATACCAAGCTCTTCGTAGCGCTTTTCAACGATGTGCCTTTTATAGCCTACCGTGCTGCCGGATTGGGGGTCGTTAAGATAGTAATATTCCTCGTCGTAGCCCACCAAAACCAGGCAATGCTCGCCGCCTATCCAGGTAAAGGGGGTGCCGTCTTTAAAATACCAGCTTTTGCCCACGGTAGATTCCTTCATCCCCATAGTTGCCCATATAAGCAAGGGAACGCCTTTATCTATATAGTTTTCCAGAAGGCTTTGCAAGGGCTGACCCCTTATTACCTCGGCAGCGCATAGGGTGCTGTTGCCGTTTACGGCATCGGCTATAGGCCCTGCATAGCAGCCGTAGGCGTATTGTGTAAAGGGATCCCCCGCAAAAACCTTGTTGGGGTCCGGGCCGTACTGTTTGTTGCCGTAGGTGTAAAAATCCTTGTCGCAGGCAAGCCACTCTGCCGCAAAGGTCTCGGGCGTTACGGCTTCTCCCATATAATTAAGCAGCATTGCCGCCGCCGTTGCTTCGCAGCCCGTTGGCAGGTTGGGAAACTGGCACAGCTCCGGCACCTGTATAATTACCCTTTGGTCTTTTTCTTCCCGTTTGCTTTCCTCCGCAGGTGCGCTGCTGCTTTCCGTTTCAAAAACGGGCAGGCTTACCTCTTCAAAAACCGCCTCTGCAGAGGATTCGCTTACTGCCGCACTTTCCGTGGAAACGTCATCCTCGGCGGTAATATCCGCACATCCCGCACAAAGCAATCCGGCAAGCAACGCCGCAACAACTGCTTTTGTTCTTCTTACTTTCATCATCGGCTCCTTTCGGTTGGTGTGCAACCATAATAAAAAAGCCGTGTAAAGATTATGTAAGCAACTTGTTGTCAGCTTGTAAAACAGCCGAATAAATAAGCCTTATTGTATATCAATATCCAAGGGTGCGTCAATATCGTCGGACACGTACTTGCCGTTCTTTTTCCGCTGCTTTACGCATTCGGTAAGCAGGTATTCTATTTGCCCGTTGACCGAGCGGAAATCGTCCTCCGCCCAAGCAGCTATTGCATTATACAGCTTTGGTGATAAACGCAGGGGAACCTGCTTCTTTGCCTTATCTTCCATAGGGCATTAGTAAAGACTGCCGGAGTTAACAACGGGCGTTGCATCCTTGTTGCCGCAAAGTACAACCAAAAGATTGGATACCATCGCCGCCTTGCGCTCCTCGTCCAGGTCAACAACTCCCTTTTTGCTAAGGCTTTCCAGTGCCATTTCTACCATGCCAACGGCACCGTCAACTATAAGCTTGCGGGCGTCAACTATTGCAGACGCCTGCTGACGCTGAAGCATTACTGCAGCAATCTCGGGCGCATAGGCAAGGTAGGTTATGCGGGCTTCTATTATTTCAAGGCCTGCCTCGGTCACTCTGGACTGTATCTCGTCCCTGATACGGGCTGCAACAACCTCGCTGGAGCCTCTAAGGCTGCCCTCGTCTGCTATGCCGTCGCCGGTGGTATCAACGTTGGGGGATACGTCGTAGGGATAAAGGCGTACTATGTTGCGAAGTGCGCTGTCGCACTGAAGGGAAAGATATTCCTTATAGTTATCTACGTTAAACACAGCCTTTGCCGTATCTACTACACGCCAGGTAACGGCAATACCTATCTCAACGGGGTTGCCAAGGCAGTCGTTTATCTTCTGCTTGTTGTTGGAGAGGGTCATTATCTTAAGAGAAACCTTCTTGCTTATGCCCATCTCAAGCTGTGCCTGACCGTTGGTACTAACGGCGGGCTTGGGTGCGTTTACGTCACCGCTTTGGCTAAGCTTTGTGCCTGCGGCGGGGTTAACTGCGGTACAAAAAGGATTAACAAAGTAAAAACCCGCATCCTTTATGGTACCAACGTATTTGCCGAAAAGGGTAAGCACCAACGCCTCCTGGGGCTTTAAAACTCTAAGACCCGGCCAAACTATCCAGCCTATGCAGCAGTAAGCCACGCCTACCACCACCAGGGGTATTATTTCAAAAACGCCGCCTACTATCGCCGCCGCAATTGCACCAAAGTACAAAAGCAAAGAGATAAGCAAAACGGGCATGCCTATTCTTCTGTTGGATAAAACTTTTTCTGTTGCGCTGTTGTTCATATTTTGCGCCTCGCTTTCTTTGTGATATCAAAATAATATCACAAAGATTTCCGCTTGTCAATAGGCAAAATAAAAAAAGGTGCGCAATTGCACCTTTCAAGTTGATGACAAACCCTGTCATCAGCTTGGCAGAGTGCTGAGAAAGAGTGCAGACGAAACGA
>JAZUNS010000076.1:0-7391 GCA_045604285.1 Eubacteriales bacterium | reverse complement strand
TTCCCGACTTTTCTGCAATTTATCGTATTTTTCGTTCAAAACGAACCTCGGCTCACAGTACTTTTGTACAGTTTTCGCCTCGGTTCGTTTCGTCTGCACTCTTTCTCAGCACTCTGCCAAGCTGATGACAGGGTTTGTCATCAGCTTGAGCGTGTTCTTAAAAAGGACACGCTGTTTTATATTATCACTTCGTTTTACTTTGGCGTAAAATCCCATCGCTCGTCAATCTTTTATATGTATACTTATAATTTCCCTTATACAAGCGTTAACACAGCAGTAGGGGGCGTATTTCGCCTTTGAGAAATGCAACGCAGTTTGACAGTGCGTCATGTTGATTTTTGCTAACCGCAGCAGACAAAACAACAACGGTACAAAGTACCGAGCGTATTGAAAAAGCTTTGTGAAAAACAAACGCAAGCCTTTTGTACTTAGTAAAAGCTACGGAAGGCTTGCGTTTTGTTAATAAAAAACCCCAACCGTGAGGTTGGGGTTTTATCTCCGTTATAGCTAATTAGTTGAGAACGAGGATTTCGTCAAACTGAAGAACGTATACGGGAGAGGAAACGAGAAGTCTTACATATCTACCGGAAGCGGGGGTATCGAAGGTGTAGGTGTAAGTGAAGTTTTCAACGTTTTCGCTGTCTTCGTTCTTCTGATGCTTGATGAGGGGAGCGCCAGCAACCTCTTCAGAGGTGAACTGAGCTGCAACCTTGGCGCCCCATGCACCGAGAGTATCGGTAACGTAAGGAAGCATGGTACCGGTGTTAAAGCCACGGTTGTTTTCGTTCTTAACGCCGTCACGAACGCCACAGAAAACTATGGAGGAGATGTCGGACTTGGTTTCACCGAGGTCGATAACGATTTCGAAAATGGTGTTGGTACCAACGAAAGCTACGGTAGTGCCTTCGAGAGAGCCGTTGCCGTTCATGTCTTCGCCGGCAGCAGTCAAGCCATCGGTAAGCTTGGTGCGGTCGAGGTCTGCCCAATACTCATAGGTCTTGGTTTCAGCAGCAAGAACGTCGGGAAGGAATATTTCGGGACCTTCATCGGTGAGGTTCTTCTTGATGGTGTAGGAAGCGCCTGCAGCATAGTTGGTCTTGCCATCGGGGATAGCAACGTTGGAGCCTTCAGCAGGACCTTCGGAAGAATCGGTGTTGGAAGAATCGGGTTCAGAAACGGGTTCGGAAACCTCGGGTTCAGTAGATTCAACGGGAGCTTCGGAAGAGTCAGCAGAGTCTTCAGAGGATTCGCCGGAAACAGCGGATTCTTCAGAGGAAGCATCTTCAGAGGATTCTTCTTCGGAGGAAGCGTCAACAGAGGATTCTTCTTCGGAGGAAGCGTCAGCAGAGGAAACTTCTACGGAAGATTCTTCGGAAGCGTCGAGGGTGGTTTCTTCTTCTACTTTAGAAGATTCGGTGGGAGCTGCGGAAGAAACGTTGGAAGATTCATCAACGGTTTCATCGCCGCATGCTGCAAATGAGAATGCCATAGAAAGAACCATGGTCATTGCCAAGAGCATAACTAAAAGCTTTTTCATGTTTTTTTCTCCTTGTCAAGAAAATATTTTCTGTTACACATTATACTCACGTAAAAATGCTTTGTCAAGTCTTTTTTGTAACTTTTGGTAAAAATGGTATCTTTACACGCCGCACAAGCCATATTTTTACCACTTTTGAGGAAAGAACATTGGCACATTTTAAGATATTATATCCCAAAAAGCAAAACTTATTTGTTTTGACAACCCGTATTGACAAACAGAATAAATAATATTAAAATATAGTAGGTTGTAGTTTAACGACTTGGAGGTAATACCGTGAAAGCATTAAATTTTAAAAAATTGATTGCCTGCGGGCTTGTATCGTCCCTGTTGCTTTGCGCTGTAACCTTTGCGGGATGCAAGCAAAACGAAGAAGGGAACGGTAGTTTTTCCAAAGTGACGGAGAGCGAAAGTGGTGACGAGGGCAATAACAGCTCTGTCACGGGGGAATGGCAACCCGGGCTGGAGGCGGAAAGCCGCCCCACCGAAAATATGGAAATCCCCTTTGAAAAAACCTTGCTTTCCAAGATTTTTGACAACGTTGATAAATACCATTTGTATATCCGTGCAAGGCAGCATACCCTTTCCTTTACGGGATATACCACCCACAGCCTTGAATATGCGTTTCAAGGTGTAAAGGTGTATATGCACCATCTTGTAAACGGGGACGAATTGCATTATTACAGCGACGGTAAAAGCCTTTACGGGCTTGATTTTGAGGATAAGACCTATACCCTTATAGCGCCCAGCACCTACACCGTTGACGAGATTTTGTATATGGGCGATTTTGCTTTTTGCACCAACACGGGCAAGGACCTGTTTTTGGGCGAAGAGCTTACGTATGAGGATTACAGCAACACCAATACCGAGTGGATACGCTATTATTTTAAGGACAACGGCGATATAGCAGGCTATGAAAGATATGACAGAGAGACCGATGAGATACTGGAAATAACCTGCTACGAGGCGTTTACAAGCGAGTTTCCCGAAGACGTAACGTTGCACTTTGATATTCCCGCAGGGTTTAAGCTTTACTCCGACGTAATTGAATACTCTGACCTGTTTGGCGACGAATATTAATTTTTGAAAGGTACGATTGAACTGTTATGAAAAAAAGCGTGTTTATATTGTTAACTGCAGCCGCCTTGCTTTTTACTGCCTGCGCTGACGGGGAGGAGGGCGGCAACACATCGGGTAACAGCAGTTTGCTGCCTCAGATGGGTAACGAGATAGTATCCGGGCCCGACGGCAACGGTGAGTTGCCCCAATATACCGAAATTGACGAGGCTGCCGCAAGCGCCGCCATGAGCTTGGTGAGTGAGTCTTTTGACAGCGACAAGACCGAAACCATAGCAGAAGGGCTTGAGCTTAGAACCCTTGTCTTTGGGGAAAGCAAGGCATATATCCTTACCGCCGACCTTAACAAATACAGCCTTGAAGCGGCAACTCCTTACGGGCTTGCCCCCGACGGCACCCTGCAAAGCATAGACGGGCAGGCAAAGGTTGAAGAAAGCAAGGGTGCCAAGGTGGTTGCAGGCATTGCCGCAAATGCCACCAACAAGGGCAGCCACGTTCCCGACGGCACCATAATAAGCGACGGTAAAGTTATTTACACAAGAAGCGGCAACGACGGCAGTATATTTTTAGGCTTATACGAGGATAACAAAGCGTTTGCTTGCACCTACGAGGAATACGCCGAGATATATCGCAACAAGGTTACCGAGATGGTTTCCGCCACCCACCTTATCGCCCTTAACGGCAAGGTGCTTGACGTGGCGGGCTCGATATACAAAGATAAGACCTGCCGTACCGGCGGCGGCTTTACTGCCGACAGAAGCACGCTTTGTTTAATTTATGCAGAGAACGTTGACGTAACCGATTTAAGCAACCTGCTTATAGGCAGCGGTTGCAGCGTTGGCGTTAATTTTAACAACGATCCCGAGCTTGGGTTGCTGTGCGGAGAAAAGCTTTACGGCACGGAAATTGCCGTTGGCCCTACCCTGCTTGTAACCGAAAAATAAATTTGGCAGGAGGTTAAAAGCTATGAAGAATCAAGTAAAAAGACTGTTTGCAATACTGCTGGCTTCCCTGTTTTTGCTGTCTGCCGCCTGCAACGGCGCCGACAACGACGGAAGCAATTCAAAAGAAATATCTGCGGAAGAGACTTCCTCCGATGCTTACGAGGATAAGAAGTTGGGCAAGCTTAACAAGGGATATGACGTTGACGAGGGCGCTGCCGTGCTTGAGGGCGACGTGGTTTTGTTACAGCTTAGCGGAATATCTGCCTTTGCTGCCGAAAGCGGCAATATGCCCACCTTGGCTAATCTGTGTAAGAACGGCTTAAGCTACAGCAATTTTTACGCACAGCAAGGGAAAGACCAGGGCGTTTACTCTGCTTTGACCTCTCTTTACGCTCCTTTGGACGATTTTGACACCGATGCAGGTTATTATACCCTTGCGCATCTGTTTAAAGAAAACGGCTACAGCGTTAAGGGTGACGAGGGCGTGTGCAATGCAGCCTTGGCAGAAGCACTTGGTATATCCGTTGCGGAAGGCACCGAGGGCGCAGGTAAAACCTTTACGGTTAAAGAGCTTTCCGTGCAGTATCCTTACATACCCGAGGGCGTAGGAGGCGCAATTGAAGGCGACCGCAGCCTTAACAGCTATCTTAGCTGTGCGGCAGACGTAGACGGCAAGCTTAAGGCTTTGCTTGATGAGTACAAGGCCTTGGGGGATAAGGCACCCATCCTTATCGTTTACGGCACTGCGCCGATACTGGAGGAAAGCTACGTTAAATATACCGAAGAATATACGGATCTGTTCCCCAACGGGTTTAGCTATGACCAGGCGTACCGAGTTCCCTTTGCGGTATACGGCAAGGGCGTGGAAAAAGGCACTGCCGACAGCTTTGGCACGATTTACGACGTATTCCCCACCGTTGCGGCAATGTTTGGCCTTGAAAGTGACAAAATGCTTGTAAGCGGCGTTAATTTGTACAGCAACGGCAAGCTTCCCCAAAAAGAGGCGGCTGTAGCGGATGCGGTAAACCTTGCCGCTAACAAAAGCTATACCCTTGCGGTATCCGACGGCAGCGACCCTGCGTATATGTTTAAATCCTTAGCCGACGACGGCGTTAAGCTGACGGACGGAATAATAGACGACGGCAAGGGCATACCCGAAAGCGATATAGGTGCTATTTTGTGGAAGGTTGAGCGCACCCACGAAATAACCGTTGACCTGGGTGAAGAAAAGAGCTTTGACCGAGTTGTGCTGGCGGGTATTTCCTACGATGGCGTTACCCACTTTGCCCTTAACGATGACAGCTTTACCCTATCCGTAAGCGATGACGGCAAAAAGTTTACCGACGTAAGCGGCGAATGCCTTATGCATTCCGTTGACGGCAGCGTTTATAGAAGCTATACAAAATCCGCAAGCAAGGCAATTGAAGCAAGATACGTTAAGATTTCCTTTACGGGCAGCAAGGGCTACATGAGCGTTACCGAGATTTTGGTTTACGAATGTCCCGAAGACGGCAACGATGCCATAGACCTTGAGGGCTTTAGATTTTTTGCACCGCAGGGTGATCTGATGAGAGGCTCCTTTATTACCGATACGGTTTACTACGTAAACGGTGAGGCAGCCGTAGCTTATAACAAAGCAACCGGAAACGAGATTTCCGCAAGAAACTACAAAGCGCAGAAAAATGCGGTGCTAAAGACCATTAACGAATGTGAGCACGCAGTTGATTGCGGCTATTTCGCCGGTGAAAAGGACTACAAGGGACTTTACGATTCACTGCCTAACGAAAGCAAGCTGCTTGTTAAAGTAGAAAACGCCTTGGAAAACGGCACCATGTTTGGCGGCAAGGGCTACTTAAGCAAATACGCCATGTTTTATCAAGCAGACGCCTTAAGCGGTATTAAGTCCGACGGGCTTATCATTACCGAAAACGGTATGAGCCTTGCAGGCGGCTGCGACAAGGGCGAATTTATATCCGATAGCTTTACCGTTGCCCCCTTTGAAAAGCTTTACGTTGTACCCGCCTGCAAGCTTAACGGCGGCACCGTAAGGGTTTACGTTTCCTATGGGAACGACAAGGGCATAAACACTCCCTGGGAGCTGTTGGACGCTTATTCTGCCATGGGATTTTACGAGGGCAAGAGTTGTATAAGCGTTTCTGCCACCGACGGCGGAAACTTTGCGGCAAGGAATTTCCGCATAAAGATAGAGCTTGAAGCAAAGGAAAAAAGCCCGGTTATTTCGGCTTTGCATATAACGCCCGCCGCTTCTCCCGAGTTGACACAGCAGCTACCCGATGCCGACACGGTTGCAAATGCCGTTGAAGTGTTTGTAAACGTAGCAGAGACCCCGGAGGTGACGGACAGCGGCATTATAGCAGTTGAAACCCTGGTTGCGGAGGCACTAACCGCCGACTTCGATTTTTTAGGTGCCGGCAAATACATAGGCTCACTGTCAGCGTCAAGCATCTATGCGCAAGAGACGCCTGCGATAACTGCCCTTGCCCGCTACGCCTGCGAAAAGGGACTTAAGGCGTTTATAGACGTATACGGCATAAACGAGATGATAACGGCAATAAACGGCAACCAGCCGATAATATTTGAAAACGAAGGCAAGTACGTAATTGCCAACGGATACAGCGAAAAAGGCATAACCGTGGTTGACCCCTCTACCGGTGAAGCAGCCACGTTACCCTTTGAGAATATATCAATAAACACGGAGGTTTTAATCGTGGACAGCGCACTTCTTACACCCCAGATAATTGACGATTTTATTGCAGAGGATTCTGCGGTTCGTCCCGGCATAGTCGTTGATAAGAAAAAGTACATTGTAGTACACAACACCGGCAACTACGGCCCCAGCTCCACTGCCGCCGCACACGCTACGTATCTTCACGGGCTTGCAAACAGCCCCGACCGCAGCGTTTCCTGGCACTACACCGTTGACAGCAAGGAGATCTACCATCACCTGCCCGATAACGAAAGCGCATGGCACGCCAGCGACGGAACCCACGGTGAAGGCAACAAATACGGTATAGGCATTGAAACCTGCGTTAACGGCTTCCCCGGCACTTATCAGGGTGAGGCGTATGAAGAATGGCTTAAGGACTTTACCGTTACCGTTAAAAACCTTTCCTACCTTGTGGCAAAGCTTATGATAGAAAACGATATTCCCCTTGAGAACGTAAAGCAGCACTATGATTTTGCGCCCAACAAAAAGAACTGCCCCATGCAGATGCGTTACAGCAGCGGCAGCGACACCTTTGAGCATGAAGGCGATATGTGGGTATACTTTATAGAGCAGGTTAAATTACAGCACGCCAGACTTATTGCGGAGGGCTACAGACAATGAAAAAGCTTTTTATAAGTGCAGATATTGAAGGTACCTGCGGTATAGTTGATTGGCAGGAGACCGAGGTTGGCAACGCATACAGCGATTACTTCCGCGCTCAGATGACCAAAGAGGTTGCGGCGGCTTGCCGCGGTGCACTTGCTGCAGGGGCAGACGAGGTGCTTATTAAGGATGCTCACGACAGTGCCCGTAACATATACCCCGACAGACTGCCTAAGCAGGTAAAGATAATCCGTTCTTGGAGCCGCAATCCCCTTTCCATGATGATGGGTATAGATAAGGATTTTGATGCAGTGTTCTTTACCGGCTACCACAATGCCGCCAATACGGGCAGTAACCCCTTGGCACATACAATGACCACCAGCGTTACCTCTTATACCATAAACGGCGTTACCGCCAGCGAATTTTTGATAAACAGCTACACAGCCGAGTATTTCGGCGTTCCTGTTGCGCTTCTTACGGGCGATAAGGGGCTTTGCGAAAG
>JAZUNS010000075.1:0-13422 GCA_045604285.1 Eubacteriales bacterium | reverse complement strand
GCATGATAGGAAGAATAACCGCCAAACAAAGTAAAAAGACTAAAACTTTTTTCATAGTAAGCTTTTACCCCGTTTCATAGTATAAAAATTTAACATATTAATTATAATACTATGAACTTTCTGTGTCAGTGTAATGATTGCAAAAAATATGCGGCTTCAATTTGTTAATATTGCCCAATATAAGGGCTTTTCGTGCAATAGGCAGACCTTAATCGGACGAAAACGGCGAGGCGCAGATTCGTTACAAGGGGAAAAGATAAGAATAAAAAATCAAGCGGGAGTTACCCCGCTTGATTCAGAGCGCTGACAAAGGCGCAGAACACGAAAAACATAAAAAATCAATTATAACAAAGTAGAAAAGTAAGGAAATTCTTCCCGACTTTTCTGCGTTTTATCATATTTTTCGTTCAAAACAAACCTCGGCTCACAGTACTTAGTACAGTTCTCGGGGTCCAAACAAAAACAAAGTTTTTGTGGGGTGTTTTCTCGCCTCGGTTTGTTTCGTCTGCACTCTTTCTCAGCACTCTGCCAGGCTGATGACAAGGTTTGTCATCAGCCTGACGGTGCGGGCGAATATTCCGCACCGTATTATTTTGCCAAATTATTGGTATTATGTGTCAAAAACCACAAGGTCCGGGCAAAAAAACCACCCCGTTCGGCGTCAAAATTTCGCCCTGCATAAAAGAGTAAAAAAGTACATAATTTTTAACAAAATTTTTAATAAGCTATTGCTTAAAGTGTCGAATTGTGTTACAATGGTTAAAACTATAATAGCGAAAAATATATAACTTTGGAGGATATTATGGCTTATTTTTATGGCGACAACGATTTCAAGCGTCTTGACGACTTGAGATCACAAAGACTTGGCATTGCCGTTAAGTCCGGCGATACCGCAATGAGTGATACTGCACGCAGCGTAGTAATCGGTCTGGGCGGCATGGGCTTGGCTACCGTTACCAAGCTTAAGAGAGCACTTCGTGACCGTGTGGGCAACATCGACGAAACCAAGATCCGTTTCTTGGCGATCGATACCGACAAAAAAGACCTTGGCAAGCAGAAGGACGATCCTCTGTTTAAGCCTGAGGAACTTCCTTTCTTTGACAACTCAAGAGTAACCTTTGCGTTGGGTCAGGAAGCGCATTACCGTCCCAGCGCAGTTAACGCTATGATCCCCTCCGGCTTTTTGCCCACCCTTACCGGTGACGGTGCTAACCAGATAAGAATGGCAGGCCGTCTTTCCCTTATGGAAATCGGTATGTTCCAGGGCATTACCTCTGCTATAACCAGCGCAATTTCCAGCTTGGCAGACTTCTCTTCCAAGACCTTGGAGATCCACGTTGTCGGCGGTACCGGCGGCGGTACGGGCAGCGGCCTTATCGTTGATATCCCCTTTATCGTTAGAAAAATAGCAAGAGACCTTGGCGTGCCCGATGGTAAGATCCGTATTATGGGTCACGTTTATCTGCCCAACGTATATGACAAGGGCGGCTCCTCCAACCTTGATTGCGCTTACCGTAACGGTTACGCCGCACTTAAGGAAATCGACTATTTGATGAGCATTTACGAAGCAGGCGAAACCTTTGAGGTTGAGTATCCTCAGCCCTTCGGTCTCTGCTCCTTCTCCAAGAACATATTTGATCAGTGTACCCTTATCGGCGGTCAGAGTGCTGCAGCTATCATAGCTGATAAGCCCAAGGACGTTGCAGTTGCCGCTTGCGTTGACAATCTTATCAACCAGGTTACCCGTGTTGTCGGTAACTTCGATAACGGCAGCGACGGCTCCATCTCCGACTTCTTCACCAGCGCTTCCTTCTACACCAACGTAGAGGCTGCTCTTAACGCAACCCTTCGTGATACCAGCATCAACTTCCCCATGAACGGTAAGTATAAGTATCAGATAATCGGTTCCTCCTCCGTTAAGTTCCCCAACGACCTTATCGTAGAAGGTTATATCGGTTCCGTTTACTCCAAGGCAGACGAGATGCTCAAGGCTAACGCTTCCAGACTTACCAAGGAAGACGTTGACGCCTTTGAAAAGAACGTTGCAGATCCTATCTACGTTGTTCAGAACGCCTCTATGGCAATAAAGAACCAGATAGACAACTATCTCAACAGCGATCAGCACACCTGGTCCAAGGATACCGTTAAGTCCAGCACCTTTGACGTTGCTCTCCAGGGCATCATCACCAAGGCAATGACCGATTTTGACAAGGACGGCAGACTTGTTTCCACCGCAGTTGCTACCGCAAACGAAAAGGCAGCCGCTATCTTTACCGACCCCAAGAAGGGCCCCTACTTCCTCGGCAAGCTTCTTAAGTCCTATTCTTCCGACGGCGCTACCGTAAGCGGCTACTATCAGCGTCTTGAGGGCTACAACAAGGTTCTTACCGCTCATGCAGACCATATCAAGCGCAGCGTTATGGAATTCCAGACCCAGAGAGAAGAGATTCGCAAGAATATGACCGAAGGCTTCCTCAGCAGCGTTAAGAAGCATCTTGACGATTACAAGGCAGCTCTCTCCAACCTCTATCTTGCACAGTTTAAGGTTCAGCTTTGCGACCGTCTCTCCCAGAACTACTACCTTGGCGAAAGCATCAACGGTATAGTTTACAAGGTTAAGAGCAGCCTTAACGAACACTTCCTCAGCTTTATCGATATCTTTGAATATATCGGCACCATCATGGCTGACAACGCCAAGCACGCCAACAACGCTCTTACCCCCGGTGACGGCGTTCAGGCTCCCAAGGGCAGCATCTTCGCCCTTACCGATCCCATCTTCCAGCCTCTTAAGGTTGCTGTTTCCACCACCGTTGACGAAGAGCTTCGCAGACTTGGTGACGACGGCATTACCAACTTTGCAGGCGCTTTGACCAGAAAGATGCTTGAAAACCGTTCCGACTGGGCTATCGATTCCGAAAAATCCCAGTGTGTTGAGTCCTTCAGAAGCTTTGTTAACGGCTACGAAGCATTCAATTCCGTTACCAAGCGTTCCATGGCTGACTATCTCGACCAGGCTTACGGTCTTGAACCTCAGAACAGAAAAGCTCAGGTTGTTGAAGCTCTCGTTCACCACATCAACTCTCTTGCAGAGCCTATGTGCAACGTTTGGGAAAGCATAAGCTGGCCTCAGCTTGAAAGGCTTTGCTACAGATATCTGGTTATCCCCTCCTCCTTCACCAACGGCGATAATCCCGTTTGGGGTCCTCTGTTTGAAGAAGCCTTCAAGGGCGGCGGCACTGATGCAGCCAAAACCCGCAACATCTTCCGCAGCAGCGATAACAACTCTATTTACAGCTATTCTATGTACGCTTGTATGCCTATGTGGATCCACGGCAGCCTTATCAAGTACGAAAAGGCTTACTACACCCACATGGAAGCCGGCGTTCACATCAACGAAAGCGACAGCCTCGTTCCTCCTATGAGAAAGTACCCCTCCCTTATGGTTACCAGCCAGTGGTTCCGTGCTAAGGAAGGCGTTATCGAATACAAGAACGAAGAAGAGCTTGCAATTTACGAGGATATCAGAAAAGCCTTCGTTTACGCAAGAAATCACGGTATTGCCGTTAAGAGCGCTTCCGGCGAATACGTAATTTACTACACCGCTAACAGACCTGATGAAAAGGCAATAATCAACTTCGTTGAAAAGTTTATCAGCGATCCCGATAACAAGAAGAACAACGCAGTAGACTTTGACCTTCTTTACGTAAGATTTGCAGAAAAGTTCGGTTCTCAGCCCTGCCAGATCATCCCTCGCAGAGAAGTAAGAGCTATCGACGACGACAATTCCGTAGAGCTTCTCCGTCACCAGCTTAAGCTTGCTTATAAGCTTATGGACGAGGTTGACTACTTCAGAAAAGCAATTATCAACAACAAGAAGATCAAAGAGCTTATCATGCGTGAAAAGCTTAAGCCCCAGATCAGAGAATTTGCTAAGTATGCTCTTTACGGCCTTATTAACGTTAACGAAATAGGCATTTGGAGCTACACCTTGGGCGAAAATACCTTTAAGCTTCTTACCAGAGCAGACGTAAACAACAGCGAAAATCCTTGGCAGTCCAAGTATATGGAAATCGCAGTTTGCTCCGCCTTCCGTGAAAGCGAAAAGTATTCCGCACACCAGCCTCTCCTTGAAAAGAGAGTAGAAGCTGTCAACAATAAGATTTACGAAGGCTCTATGGAAACCTTCAACGAGCTTAAGGAAAAGCACGCCGCCCTTAAGGCTAAGGCTGAAAAGAACGTTATGGCTATGGAAATGAAGCGTAACAACGGCGACCTCCTTGACGAAAACGAAAGCCTCGTTCTTTGGTTCTACGAGAATCTTATGAACAGCTACGATGAATTCCTTGAGGTATTTATCGGCTAATTGAATTATATTTAATAAGGAGTGAATGAATGTGGCATTTTTAATGGATGCAATATTGGTAGTATTTATTGCGTTAATGGTATTCCTTGGCTTTAAGAGGGGCGCCGTAAAATCACTTTACGGGCTTCTTGCGGCGGTGGTTTCCGGTCTTGCCGCATTCTTCCTTGGCCCCCTGGTAGGCACCGGTGTGATAATGCCCTTTATGGGTATTACCGAGGATAAAGTGTACGATGCCATCATGCCCCTTGTGGAGAAGGTAGAAGGCGCATTTAACCTTGGCGCACTGTTTGAAAAGCTGCCTGAAGAGTTTACAAGCCTTATAGACCGTTGCGGCGGCGACATAAACTCTTTGAAGGACTCTTTCGGCTCTATTACCGAGGGTACCGAGGATAATGTCCGCGAGCTTGCACAGGCAATAGCCGGCCCCGTTAACGAATACGTTTCCAAGGGCATCGGCTGCGTGGCGGTTTTCCTTGTGGTTCTTATAGTTGTGCTTATCCTTAAGCGCATTATATTGCCCGTTATGAAGCTTCCCTTGCTTAAGCAGGCGGATAAGCTTTTGGGCATAGCTGTAGGTGCCGTAAGCGGTTTTGCCTATGCCTGGATAATCTGCATAGCCGTAAGCGTTTTCGTAGAGTTCAGCCTTGTCGGCAGCTATAACGAAACCCTGGCAGCAATATCCCAAAGCTCTTTCCTTTTCAGATTCTTCTGCGACCTTTCCCCTATGGACCTGGTTAACGTAGTTTCTGTATTTAACTAATCAAAATAAGCGTAGCCGAACGGTATTTGCTGTTCGGCTACGCTTGCGTAATTTGTTGTAACCCATCTTAATGAAATTTCATTGTTTGGAGATTGTATGTTCGACTATAATTCTTTATTTAACAAAGTGTTTGCAACTACCGACGGGCTTTTCGACCCCGATAATTATTTTTTAACCGTTTTGGTAAATACCGTGGGCGATGCCGAGTATTACCCCTCCTTCGATAGCCAGCGTCGTATGCATATGGGCGATTCTTATTACATAGAAATTCCCGTTTTCGACTCCCCCGACGTGGATGCTTTCCGCACCCGGATCATGACAATGGGGCAGGAGTATGCCGTAAAGGTCAACAGCGCCTACGTATATTTAATGGATTTTGTTAAGAACGGCTACAACGAAGCCCTTGCAAAGGACTATTTGCAAATAGTAAGGGAGTATAAAAAGCCCGGCGACACCTTGGCGCTGGTGGCTGTTCTGCCCGACGACCTCTCCGGCGTTAAAAATCTTTTGGCAAGCCTTGAAAACGAGGTTCGTTCCGACGAGATCTTGTATATCTATAACAAACAGCCCTACCGTGAAAAGGTGCTTGGCGACGGCCTTTGCGGCGTGGTGCTTTTGCACAGCTCTAAGGAGCTGTACAGCAAGCTTCGCAGGGACGAGCAAGCCTGCAACCAAACCCTTAACAGCGCTTTGGCAGGGCTTCCTACCCAGGGTGCCGACGCTATCCGTGCCAAAAACCCCGTTTTTTGGTCAAGCCTCGGCTGCACCTTCAGCAACCCCAAAATGGACCATTTGCGCAACTACGTAGCCCTGCTTTGCGATAAGGCAAAGACCTTTAGCGAAGAGGATTATACCAAGCTTTGCGGCGAGCTTTACACCGGCATGGCAGAGGATAAAAACAAATCCGGTATGCGTGACCTGCTGTTGCAAACGGTGGACCGCATTCCTCGTGTGGAAAAGCAGCCGCCCAAGTACGACGGCTATACCCTTAAGGATTATTTCGGCTGTCTTTTCGGCAGCGACGGCGTAAAGACCGTAGAGCTTTCCTTTAAGGTTACCCTTTCCATGATGCCCTCCGCAATTAATGACGCCGTTGTAAGCAACGTTGCACGGGCTTTGTTTGAGCGTGCCGCAGGCTATCACAGCGTTGACCTGTTTGGCGACGTTTGCCGTTTTCTCGATACCTATTGCTCCGCTTTTGACCGTGAGTTTAGCGGCGCAAGACAGAAAATGATGAATTATGTGGAGCAAAACGCCGATAACGACAGCTACGCCGAGGATCTTGAGCATTACGTGTCCGACTATATTAAGTATTACGATCTGCAAAAGTGCTGCGAGTTTTGGGCCGAAGTATGCAACTACGTAAAGAACCATAAGGAAGTATTTGCAGAAGCCTGCGCCAAGGCAAGCAATCTTAATAACGAGCTTATCCGCATTAAGCGAGAGCTGCAGATACGCAAGGCGGTTTCCACCGACCCGGATGCCGTGCGCAGCTATCCCGCCTCCGCTATCTTTGACGCCTGCAACAACCAAGCCCTTTGCAGCGAGATAGCCGCTATGTATAAGGAACCCGAAAACGCCGGCAAGGACGCAGGCGACGTGGACATGAGCCATCTGTTAAGCCTTAACAGCACCCCCGGCTTCAGCACCCTTGTACAGAACGAGATAGTCACCGGCAACGGCGGCTATACTACGTTTATTAAGCAGATAATAGGCAAGTACTTACACTTTAATATTCGTGAGGTGGCAAATGTTTGATAGAGTTAACGTAAAAGCCGGTATTGACGAAGAAAACAAGGCGTGTACGATTTACGTAAATTGGTCTTGGGTTTTCGGTCAGACCGCTACCGAAGCACCCACTTGTAAGGTCTTTTGCTGTGGGGTAGAGCAGGAACAGCTCCTTAAAAACTTCCTTTTCCGTAAGCAGGAGATACTCGATTGGTTTGACAAAAACGTGGTAAACTTTACCTCTCCCGATTACGACAACATCTTTAAGCTGTATCATCAAAACCCCTCCCATCTGGGCAACAGCTATTATAACACCGTAAGCTTTCACAACGGTGACGCCATAAACCGCCAGCAGCCCATGCGCTTCCCCTACGAGGCTAAGACCAAGATCTTTTTGGTTTGCGTTTACGACGGTGAAAAGTTTGTAAGCGACGTGGTTGCGGCAAAAAGCACCGACGTTATCGGCTTTAACATAAGCCAGCCCAAAAAGCTTTTCGGCCTGTTTGGTGACAGCACGCCCACGCTTAACGGCATCGGCGGCGACGATCGCCAAAAGGTGCTTATAATAAACGATGGCGGCAAAACCACCTATTCCATGATCCCCAAAAATTATTCGGAATACTATATCTCGGATAAGGTTGCTAAGTACGGCGCGGATAAGATTTCCGTTAAGTACATTACGGATTTTATATAAAATTTTCAGCTAATATAACGATAAGGAGAACTTTATTATGCACGACATTATTTGTCCCGATTGCGGTGACCGCTTCCTGGCCAGCGACGTTGCCTTTGACTTATCTAAATACATAACCCCTCTTCTCCACGAATCTACCGATGACGAAGAAGACGTTTTGGCGGTAAAGTTTAAGTTTTACGCCGACGAGGACAGCATCCTTCACTCCTCCGAGGAGGGGAACGACGTTCCCCTGGCGTGGGAAAACCCCATGGGCCCCAGCGCATTGGATCCGCTTTATCCCTACGTTGTTACCGCAGATACCCTTTTTAACTATATCTGCGAAAAAATAGGCAAAAAAGTTGCCGATATGGAGCATTTCTTCTTCGAGCTTTCTGCCCAAAACGCAAGCAGCATCGGCGATAAGTACACCTGCACCGCCACCCAGGCAAAGATCCTGCGTGAGCTTTACATGGCGTTCTTTGATATCTCCAAAGAAACCGGCGGCTACTTTGATATTAACGATAACAACGTTCAAACCGCAATAAAAATACTGGTGCATATAAATAACACCCGTATGTCCGATAACCAAATAACCCTTAGGCTTCGTTGCTATAGCGAAGAACGCAACGGTTATCACGTGCCCGACATTTTGTTTGTTCAGGACGGCTTCGGTCTTCCCGTGGCAATCAAAAAGTGCTGCCGTACCTGCGGTGTACAGCTTCCTAACGAATTCGGCTACTATAAGATGATGCCCGTTGTACTTTTGGGCTCTCACTTTGCGGGTAAAACCTCCTTCTTGTTGGCAATGTTCCACACCGCCACCCGTTACGAGCCCTTTACGGCAGAAAGCGGCATAGCCAGCACCAGCATCCTTACCAACGACCTAAACCTTGAGGCGTTTGAAAAGAACATCCGTCGCTTTGAAAAGGGCGAGCCCCCCATTAAGACCGACTTTAAGGATATTCCTATTCTCAACCTTCGTGTGGGCGACGTAATCTATTCCTTTATCGACTGGCCCGGTGAAAAATTCATTGATGACGTTAACAGCAGCAACGAAGACTTCATCTTCAGCCAAAAGCGTGTACTTGCCTATGCAAGACATATTCTGTTCTTCCTTGAGCCTTCCCAGATAGACGACAGCCTTGGTGACGGCGAAGAACGTGTAAGCTTTGCTTCCCAGCGCCTTAG
The DNA here is from genome assembly GCA_045604285.1 of Eubacteriales bacterium. GTDB lineage: Bacteria > Bacillota > Clostridia > Oscillospirales > CAG-382 > SIG636. The sequence continues at coordinate 4,707 of JAZUNS010000075.1, read as the reverse complement.
CGCTCGCCTTGCTTACCATCTTAATTATCTTGAAAAGAACGGCGCAAAGCTTCGCAGCATGCTGTTTGTAGTAAATAAGGCGGATAAGCTTACCCAAAACGCAAACACCGCCCCCGTTTACGAGCAGTTCCGCGGCAAGCCCGAAATTGATTTTTATAACAACGGTCAGTGGCAAAAAGACCAGTTTGACGCTATCGAGCGCACCATTAAGGATGGCTACATAGCAGTACAAAATCCCGCACTTATGCAGGGGCTTTCCAAGGTGGTTACGGCTAATCACGTACAAAAGATGTTTATGCCCGTAGCTCCTTACGGCGCAACCGATAATATTTCCGACGGCGTGGTTATCCACCGCGGTTGCCTTTCCGGTCTGCCTCTTCTTAAAATAATTCAAACCGATATCCCGCTTGTTAAAAAGAGAACTAAGTAAGGAGGAAGAGTATGCAATATATTTTTGGCGATAACCGTTCAAGTTATGCTGTTATTTATACTGACGGTACTGTTGCCGAAGCTCAAAAGCAAAACTCACTTTTGAGATTTTCTATAGTCCCCAACGAAAAATACAATACGCTGGGTTACTTAACCTACGGCAGCAACTCCGGCAATTCCATGTTCTTTTGCATAAGAAAAGATAAAAGCATACCCAGAAGCTGTTATTTTACCCACGCCTTCACCCGTGAGGCGGACGAAGCAAAGTATCTTAACGGCGATATGCTTAAAGATATTTTCGCCACCTACGTTGACCAGGCACGTTTTGACGAGCTTCGTGACGGCAGCGGCGGCACCGTGGAGATAGGCTTTAATGACCAGCTTGCAGCTTCGGATAACAGCGTTATTGCGCCTCAGGTCCTTCACGAGGTTCTCGTAAACCTTTACCAAAAAAACAAGGTGCTTTTGGTTATTGATGACGATAAGTACAGCGATGACCTTGCCCGTTGCGCAATAAAAGAGATATTCAAGTCCCTCACCCCCTCCCTCCGCAAGGCGGTTTCCTACCTTACCGCAGTGGTTGACGTGGGCAATGTAGAGGTTTTGCTTCGCATCGTTCCCAAATCCATGGTGGCAGAGGTAAAAGAGCCTTACATGAACATCGACGGCTCTGACTTTAAGCCCCGTGCAGAAAGAAACGTGTTTGACGATTTTGTGGAAAAAGTGCTTCCCAGGCCCGGCGTTTTCAAAAATTACGAGCATATAATGTGCGGCTATTCCTCCACCTACAAAAAGCAAAACGTAGAGGACTTTTATTACGCACTTACCGACCTTAAGCGCTTGGAAAAAATCGTTGACGGTTTCCTTGTAAAGGCATACCCCGAAACGAAAGACCAGGTTTGCAAGTTCGGCCAAACCCTTTCCAAGCTTTACACCAACACCGGGGAGCTTGAAAGCCGCTTTGTATTTGCAGATGACGATGTATTCGACCCCGCAAAGATCCTTTCGGCAAACAGCCTGTTTATCTATAAGGTAATGCTGTTCTCCGATGACGACGTGGGCAAAAAGCTTATTATCAACCGCATTACAAAAGCCTGCGAAAACCTTGTTATAACCGTAGATAATGCCTCAGCCGTTAAGAACGCAGTTCAAACCGTAGATGCGGCACTTAAGGACGGAAACCTTAAGGTTTACGAAAAGTATTTTTACAGCAGCATAGCAGAGCCTATTTACTTAAAATTCCTCTTTGCACGTCTTGAGACCTATGCTCAGATGCGCGCCAAGGCAGAGCATATGATTACCGCTACCATTACTGCCTACGGCCCTATCGAGCCTTCCGAAACCGAAGAGCTTAAAAATAAGATAGTAGCCGGCGTACACGCTGCATTTGAAAAGTTTGGCGACAAAGCTAAAAACATAAGTCTTGAAAAATACGTAGAGGAGTATACAGTAAACACCATGAAAGAGCATAACGATAAGCTCAGGCTCGGCGGTGGCGGCGGTGAGGGCAGATACCCCAACGAAACCGTTCTTTCCACCCTTGCTAAGATAGATTCCGAGCTTGAATCAACAAACGACCTTATTAAAATAGGTAACCTGTTCAGCGAACCCTTCAGATATCAAAAAGAATACCATTTTATGGTAAACAGCCTTTTTGCCAAGTTCGTGCTTAAGGCGTACAACGCCAACGAACACGGCGCAGTTCTTACCACGTTAAACAGCATTCCCGCCGACGCCCAAAGGATGCAGGCTATTGCAAAGTCTATTGCCGCTTGTGACAGCAGCGCAGGCAGCGCCTTTGTAATCAGATGCTACAAAGACCTTAATTCCGCAGTTAAAGAGGCTTTGGCTATTATCACCGCTGATGCCAACGGAATAGAAAAGCTGGGCAACGTTAAGCTTAACGCTTATATCGGTACCGTTTGCGGCGCATTGAACAAGCGCCTTAAGAAGGGTGCCGACGACCAAGCCGCTATTGAAGAGCTTATTAAAAACGCAGCTCAGGGCTGTGAAAAGGGCAGCAAAGTCAGCCAGGTGCTTAACGCTATGAAAAACGCTGTTAAGACCGGCGTTATTAAGTATTTACCCTCCAAAAGCGAAAAGAGCAAGACCCTTATTGCTGTGGGCGCAATTGCCGTTGCAGTTATCGCTATAGCATTGGCAGTTGTCTTTGCCCTTGATCTTATCGGCGGCAAGGATGACGCAGCAGGCGACGAAAGCTCTGTAATAAGCGTTGAAAGCACTGAGGAATCCGAAGAAGAAAGCGCACTTCCCGAAAGCACCGGCACTACCGACGGCAGCCAAAACGCAGGCGGTAACGAAAGCACCGGCACTGCCGACGGCAGCGAAAGCACAGGCACTTCCGAAAGCACCGGCACGGCCGACGGCGGCGGAACTACTGACCAGGGCGGCAACACCGGTAACTAACCCCACCCTACAATCGGCGTTTATAATTTATAAAAATAATAACGGAGGCATACAAATAGATGTATTCTTTGAATTCAAACTCAAGAAGAATAACGGCGTTTGTTCAGCAGGAAGCGTATAAGTGGCTGTTTGAGAGAATAAAAAAGAACGAGTACGACGGCGCAAACCCGCAGGTTCAAAAGCTTATAATCGAGATTAAAAAAGAAGGTTGCGTTACCCAAAGCACCTACGACAGATTTGCCAACCTTATCATCACAAACCCCTTTGAATGCATCGTTCGCGGCATTAAGGGCAACAAGAAAAACATTACCACCAAAAACGTAGAAAATTTCTTTGTTAAGTATAACGGCGTTGCTTTGCCCGTTGGCTTTATTAAGGACTTTTTCGAGGATGACTACGAAACCCAGGAAGAGATAAACAAGTATATCGAAAGCGTTGTTAAGGGTCAGGAGGATCGCTTTGCTATAAGCTGTCAGGAAAAGCTTCTTAAAAAGAGCAACCAGATAAGCGACCTTAAAAACGAAAAGCCCTGCGTTTTCAAGCCCAAGCTTATGTTCCACATAACCAATATTATCAAAATCGTCTTTGCGTTTACAATATTGGCGCTGATAGTAAGCTTTGTTACCGAAAAGAATATTATAACCAACGTTATCGGTGCCATAAGGGGTACCGAGGGCTATGCCGAGTATTTAAGCAACTACAAGTGGCACCTGGTATTTAACGCCGCAGCTTTCGTGCTTCTTATCCCTCGCCTTGTCAAGGCAATAAAAACCATAATATTCTATATTAACTATTTAATCATCCGTATGCGTGTAAGCAACGTTGCTTCCTCTATCAAGGCGCTGGATGGCGGCAAGTTTGACGAGCTTAGAGAGTATCTCAAGTCCGTTGTTCCCGACCTTGCAAAACAGCACACCGTTACCGACGAAATGTGCGATGGCGTCCCCGCTGTTAAAAAGCAGTATTTTGCAGTTGAAGATTTTAACTTCCGTGAAGTGTTGGATAAAATCTCCGCCCTTTACAACTCCAAGCAGTATGCCTTCCTCAGCGCATATTACGAGGACGAAGAAAAGGCTATAATGAAGCAGAAGAAAAAGGCGTGGAGAAAGACTATACTTTTCAGCCTTGTTATTATCCTTGTTCTCAGCTATTTCAACGTTCCCGCCTTTACAAGCCTTGTGGATGACCTTGTTGTGGATCCCATCTTTGAAGCGTTCGGCTGGGCAGAGGACGGCGAAAGCTCCTCTACCGTGTCCGATGGCGATTCCTCTTTAAACAATAGCGAGCAGGGCTATTACGAGATAGAAAACGTTGCATTGGGTGCGGTTTACAAGACCTCTATCCCCTCCGAAACGGCCGATGCATCGGTTTTTTACTCAAGCGGAGTGCTTAACGACGGCTCCGCGTATCCCGAAACTTACAACAATACCAACGAAGTCGTTATGTTTAATTCCAGCTCTACCGACTATTACGCCAACGGTTACCACACCGTAACCTTTGACCTGGGCGAAAGCTACGATGTTTCCGAAATCGTAACAACTTACGTATCAAACGATACCATGGTAAGCGATCTTACGGGCGTTGCGGTGTTTACCTCCGAGGACGGTGAGAACTTCGAGGCTTGCAGCAGTATGTCTACCCCCGGCCTCGACTTTAACGGTGATTACAGAATACACGGGCAGCCCGTATATTCCTGCCAAGGACGCTATATTCAGCTCCGTTATTTCAGCGAAACCAACCTCTTTTTGACCGAGATTGAAATTCGCGGCGCCGTTTATAACGCAAACTAACAGAAATATAAGAAACCGTCACCTTTCGGTGACGGTTTCAAGCTGATGACAAACCCTGTCA
>JAZUNS010000074.1:0-8382 GCA_045604285.1 Eubacteriales bacterium | reverse complement strand
CCTTGTAAACAAATCCCTACCTTCTAATTTTTCTAAAATATTTCTGCGGCATCCAGAACCCTTACAAAATTTTACCAATGCCTGTTTGTTCTTTTCAGAAAAATGTATATGTCGATCTTTGCTTCTGCCACGAAAAATATGATAAAACGCAGAAAAGTGGGGAAGAATTTCCTGACTTTTTAACTTTGTTATAATTGATTTTTTATGTTTTTCGTGTTCTGCGCCTTTGTCAGCGCTCTGACGGTGCGGGATATTCGCCCGCACCGTATACTTTATGCAAAAAAGCAAGAAAGTGTTATTTGCCTTTTTTCTGTTGCTTTTTGGGAGAGGAATTAATAGCCGTAGGAGTTCATGTCCTCGAAATCGTTAACAGAGCCGAAGGTTACGCTGCTGTTGATCTCGTCAAGACCTACTCTTATCTGGTTCTTGGTGAAGGTGCCCTTCTTCTTGCCCTTGTGGGTTACAACGAAGGCACGCTTAAAGGGAACGCCGGTAACGGTAATATTACCGCAGGCGCCGATTATCTCCTGTACGTAAGCGTCTTCCATATTGCTGCTTACAAGCTGGGAGAAGCTTCTGCCGTTTTCGCCCTGAAGCAGAACATCAAGCTTCATGGTGCCCTTGGCGTATCTGTTGGAGGCAAGTCTGCCCACGCTGTATACAGCCTCGGTATAGTTGCCGTCAACTTCCTTGGAGATCTTTACTCTAAAGCCGAAGTTTATAACCTTCTTCTTATTGCGGATGATGATAAATATAACAAGTGCAATGATAATTACCGCTGCAATTATTGCTATGGTAACCACAAGGCCTACGATGGATTCGGAAACAACGTTTATTTCGTGGGTAAGCTCGGCGCCCTTGCCGTCGGCAACCTTAAGGGTAACCTTGGTAGAGCCGAAGGCCTTGATATCGATAACCAGCTTGTCGCCGTCTATCTTAGCGGAGGCGATCTTATCGTCTGCAACACTTACGGTATAGGTAAGAGTGTCGCCGTCGGAATCAGCAAAAGCGTCCTTAAGAGAAAGGGTCTCGGTTGCTTCGGGGGACATACCGCTGTGGCTGATCTCCTTGGTAAGGCCTCCCTTAAGGGAGATGGTGGAGGGATCGAATACCAGAGAAACTGCAGCGGAGGTCAAAGTATCGTCATAATCGGAAAGAACCGCCTCGGCGCTGTACATACCTGCGCCGGGTGCATCATAGGTGTAGCTGTAAGTACCCTCTGCCAGGTCGGAAGCAGCAAACTCTTCCTCGTGAACAACGGTTTCGCCGGACTTAATGGTAAGCTTACCGGATGCGCCGCCGATAAAGGTGGGTACGCCGGTTACCTTTTCGCCGCTTATGGGGTTAACAAGGTAAACGCTGACAGTGTCGGAGTTGCCGTTTTCGTCGGGCTCGCTTACGGAAATGCCAAGCTCGGGGCCTACAACCTCAACGGTTGCGGTGCCTTCTATTTCAAACTGTGCGTGCTTGATGGCAAGGTCAAATCTGTAGGTGCCGGGTGCGCTAAAGGGAACGCTGAAGTCGTAGCCGGTGCCGGCACTGTTAAGGGTGCCGCTGTAGATTGCGCTTTCGTTGGTAAGGGTGTTTACAACGTTGGCAATTGCGGTTGCGCCGGACTCACCGCTGTAAAGACCTTCGGAGGTAACGTGGGTGTCAGACTCTGCATTGTAAATAGTGGTGCTGAACTTGAATTCTTCGCCAACGTAAGCCTTATCTGCGGTAATATCGCTGTGAAGCTTAAGGTCAAACAGGTATATCTTACTTACCATAACGGTGCTGCGCTGACCGGTAACAGCTATAGTCCAGTTGCCGTCCATGGGATTAAGAAGCTTAATATTTGCGGTAACGTGGCTGGCGGTTGCGTCGATAACGCAGTATTTTGTATCAATATTCTCTTTGTTGTTCTTGTAGTCAACGTCTGCAACAACAACGCCGGAGGGGGTAGTAACCTTAAGGGTGTAAAGAGGTGCGGAGGACATAAGGGAAATGTTAGCCTCACGTACTGCCTGACCGTAGATGCGGATATCCTTTTCCTCTGCAACGTCGGGAGAAACCTCGATAGAATCGGTTTCTGCGTCAAGCATGGAATCCTCAAACAAATAGGTATAAATTTCCTGGAAAACGCCGCTAAGCTCGGAAGCCTTGGTAACAACGGTGGTCTTACCGGGGGTTACTTCGGAATCGGAAAGGCTCTTCAAAAACTCTTCGTCAACGGAATTGTTGTAGTTAAGGCCAACGCAGTAAATGGGCACGTTGTTGCTTTCAAGAATGCTGCGGCTTTCCATTGCCTTATCAAAAGATTTCTTTTCTTCTTCGTCGGAGCTAAGCTCGATCTTACCGTCGGTAAACAGAATAACCGCGCTCTTATCAGCGGTAGAATCAGCCAAAGCGTTGGAGGCGATCTTCATAACTCTGCCGATATCGGTCTGATAGCGCCAGCACTGAATTTCGGGAACCAGGTTGTTGGTTTCGTCATCGTTAAGTATCTTCTGCATCTGGTCCATATATTCGTTAAGACCGTCAGGGGTACTTACGTTAACAAAATCAAAGCCCGAATATGCGCCGTAGTTGTAGGGAACAACCTTGATAAGCATATCGGTTTCGGTAGGATAGTTAAAAACGAACTGCTGTGCTGCTTCGATGGCAACACGGGTTGCGGTGCCGTCTTCAAACACTCTTTCGGGGTCTGCGTTGTTCATGGAGCCGCTGGTATCAAGCAATATAACTATCTCGACGCTGTCGATCTTATCCGCAGCCTCCTCAGCGGCAACGCTTACGGAAAAAGCGCCCATTGCTAAAACCATAGCAAGTACCAAAGCAAACACTTTTTTCATAGCCACAATTACCTTGACCGCCCTTTGCCATACACAAGGACAGCCAATTTCTCCTCACTTAAAAAATTTATATAAAAACTTGCGTTTTTTATACTATTTTATTCCCTGCAAAGCCCCCTTGCCATGGCTTTTGACGAGCAAATGTCGAAAAAGGGGGGATTTTGCCCATATACAGAATATATTATACAAATTGCAAGCCTTTTTGTCAACTAAAAAACGCAACAATTATGGCTTTATATTTTTGTTTTTTTGGGAACATTTACATAATGTAGAAAATTGTAAAAAAAACAGTTGCAGCGGCGACGGGTGATATGCTATAATGCATTATGGTGGAGTTTTATGCGTACATATATAAAATCTACCGATATTACAGACCTTTGGATATAAGGAGAGATGCGTTTATGAACAACTTTGTTATATTGGCAGACGTTACCTGCGACCTTTCTGAGGAGTTACGCAATTACTGCGGCGTTGAGGATTATGTAAAAGGACATATACATTTCAGCGACGGCAGAGATTTTCAGACTACCCTGGATTGGAGCAACGTAGGCTGTGAAGAATTTTACGCCTTTCTTTCCAAAAAGAGTAACGAGGTAAGCACCGCACCCGGCAGCCCCGAGGAGTATTATCTGATTTTTAAGAAGTATGCCGAGGCGGGCTGTGACGTGCTTAGCATGTCCATATCCTCCAAGATAAGCTCTACCTACGGCGTTGCCACCGTTGCCGCCGAAAGAGTAAAAAAGGAATACCCCGATTGGAAGGTTTATTGCTTTGACTCTTACAGGATGTCTGCGGCTTTCGGACTTTTAACGGCATACGCCCACCTGCTTAAAAAGGAGGGCAAGAGCTTTGACGAGATTGTTGCATGGCTGGAGGAAAACAAGCTTAAGGTACACCAGATAGGCCCCATTGACGACCTTATGTTTGTGGCAAGAAGGGGCAGGATATCCAAGGGCAAGGCGATAATGGGCAGCTTTGCAGGGGTTAAGCCCATGGGTGACTGTAACCGTGAAGGCTACGTTACGGTTTTAACCAAGGTTAAGGGCATAAAGAAGGCGCTGGACGTTTCTGCAAGCTACGTTGAAAAGCTTGCCGTTAATATCAAAGACCAAATAGTTATAGTTGCCCACAGCGACCGCCGTGAATATGCAACCACGTTGGCAGAAAAGCTGCAAGCAAGGCTTAAGCCAAAAAAGGTGTTTATAACCGACGTGTTCTGCGCCTGCGGCACCAACGTAGGCCCCGGCATGGTTGGCGTTTATTTTATAGGTGATACGGTATCCGAGGATTTACAGAAAGAAAAAGACACCATAGAAAACATTATAAAAGAAGCTAAGTAGCCCTTGATTTCTATTTTACTTTTTGAGGAGAATGTAACATGATAGAAAAAATCAACGGTCAACGCTACAGGGACATGATAGATTACGGTATGCGCAACCTTAACGCACACTGTAAGCTTGTAAATCGGCTAAACGTGTTCCCCGTGCCAGACGGAGACACCGGCACCAACATGGTAACTACCCTTAAAAACGGCTTGTTCTCCATAGGTGCCGCTGCTGAGGACTTGCCCACGGTTTCCAAGCGCTTTGCTTCCTCGGTGGTTTTTGGTGCAAGGGGCAACTCGGGCGTTATACTTTCCCAATTTTTTAAGGGGATATCCGAAATTTTCTTTGACGTGGAATACGCCGACGCCGCCCTTTTGATAAAAGCCCTTGAGCACGGGGTGGAGTGCGCCTACACCGCAGTTGCGGTGCCGGTACAAGGCACTATTCTTACCGTTGTAAAGGATGCAACCGAGGCAGTTAAGAAGGAATATAACGAGGGGACCACCATTGACGACGTTATAAGCAGCTTTATAAAGCACGCAAAGGTATCCCTTGACCGCACGCCTGAGCTTTTGCCTGCGCTTAAGGAGGCAGGCGTGGTAGACAGCGGCGGCGCAGGGGTGGTTTATACCTTTGAGGGCATGATGAAATACCTTAACGGCGAAGCCCTTGAGTCGGTGGAGCAGGAAGAAACGGCTACCGCAACGGACTATTCCGCCTTTAACAGGGACAGCAGCTTTGATTACGGCTACTGTACCGAGCTTTTGGTTCAGCTGCTTAACAGCAAGCGTGAATTTAACTACAAGACTTTTAAGATAGAGCTGGGTGCGCTGGGTGACTCTTTGGTTACGTCGGCGGAGGGCGACAAGGTGCGTATACACATCCACACCAAAACCCCCGAGGCGGTGCTTATGTTTTGCCACAGATACGGCGAGTTTTTGTCTGTAAAAATTGAAAACATGACCGTTCAGCATACCGAAACGGTAAAAAACATACTGCGTGCCGAAACGAAAAGCGACAGCGTTTTTTCGGTAGTGGCGGTTGCCAACGACGCAAACGTGCAAAAGCTGTTTTTAAGCATGGGTGCTGACGTGGTAATATGCAGCGAGGAGAGCCCATCGGTTAAGGAATACGTTGAAGCCTTTGACATGGTGGATACGGGGGAGATACTTGTTTTTCCCAATCGGTCGGATTCGCTGCTGACTGCGTTGCAGGCAAAGAAGTCCTATAAGAAAGCAAACGTAACGGTTATAGGCAGCCGCTCGGTGGCGGAGTGCTACGGGGCGTTGCCCATAATAGATTTTTCCGAAACGGACGTAAGCGCCGTGGCAGACGCCATAGCCGAAACGATAAACAGTATGTACGTGGTTACCGTGGCAAAGCGCAGCAGTGACCTTGTATACGGCGTAAAGGGCATACAGAAAACAGAGTATTACGCCTTCTCCGGTAAGGAGATACTTACGGTAAGCCGTTCTTTAAAGGAGACGGTGGTGCAAACCGCAAAGAAGATCTGTACCGAGCAGGACAAGGAAATACTAACGCTGTTTTACAGTAAGCTTGTACCTAAAAAAGAAGTTGAAGAAATGGTTAAGGCAATAGAGGGCTTGGCGGCATCGCCGGAGGTATATACCATACATTCGGAAAACCTGCCCTGCGTGCTGGCGCTGTCCTTTGAATAATAAATTTTGAGGAGAATTTAAAAGCATGGAGAAACTAAAAAGCAGAAAAGCCTTTATTTTGTACGGCTGCTCGGGTTTAGGCGTTAATATGCTTAACCTTATAGTGGGCTCTTATTTGTGCAGCGCACTTCTTACCGGCGGCTTTGACAAGAACATTGAGCAGTGGACCTACATTAACAAGGATTTGGTAGTGGCAGGTCTTTGGGGTATTTTGGTATTTGTTGCCAAGGTTGTGGATGGGCTTATAGACATACCCCTCTCCTCCTTCGCAGACAACCTGAGAACCAAGCTTGGCAGAAGAAAAAGCGGTATTTTGCTGGGCTTTATACCCATGATTGTGGCGTATCTTTTGTTCCTTGTTCCCATAAACAGCGAGGCAACCCTCCTTAACACCATTTGGTTTGCCGCATTGCTGTTTATATTCTACGGCGCCTATACCCTTACCATGATAACCTATTACGCAACCTTTGCCGAGGTGATCAACAACAAAACCGACCTTATGACCGTTTCCAACACCAAGTCTATATGCGACGTGGTATATTTCAGCCTTGGCTACGCCCTGGTGCCTGCCTTTGTAAGCATGGGCGTTAATATCCGCTACGTTGCCCTTATATTCCTTCCCCTTTCGCTTACCATGCTTATCCCCTTTATCCTTCTTAAGGAAAAGCCCGGCAAGGCAGAGGACGGCAAAAAGACCGATATGCCCCGTATTACCTTGGGTCAGTCCCTCTCCGCCGCCTTTAAATGCACCGAGTTTATCAAGTGGCTTGTTGTGCTTTGCATTATGAACTTTGGGCTTCAGCTATTCCTTAGCGGCATTAACGAATTTTTCTCTACCACAGGACTTAATATGACCTTCGTTATGGCGTCCTGCTTCGTTCCCGTACCCGCTACCATATTCCTTTATAACAAGATCGTTAAAACGAAGGGCCTTGGCTTTGCCTACAGATACATACTTTTGGTGTACTCTGTAGGTATGGCGCTTATGTATTTCTGCAAGCACCTGCCCCAGGGCGCTTTGTTCCCCTTTGCCATAGGCTGCAGCCTTATCGTTTCCTTCTCCATCGGCGCTTTCTTTGCGGTTACCTATACCGTTCCCTCTCATATCGCCGCCAAGAGAAGAGAGCTTACGGGTGAGGATTCTACCTCCACCATGTTCTTTGCGGTACAGGGCTTGTTTGAGGGCGCTTCCGCAGGTATTGCGTCGGGTATAGTTTTGGTATACCTTAAGCAAAGCGGCAATATCTCTTACATGACCCTTATAGTTGCCGCCGCTTGTATGGCAGCCTTTACCCTTTCCTTCCTTCTTCCCAAATCTATTTCTACTATCGGTAAAGAGTAAAATTATATGGCAAAAAGATACAACGCCTACGCTACGGCAAAGAAAAATTGCCGTTTGCTGGCTGAAAGCCACAAAAGCTTTGAGGACATTTACAACGTAATCTTTGCCCAAAACGGCGTGTATGCGGAAACCTGCACCCAAAACGGCGTGATCACCGCAAGCTATGAGGATGCCCGCACCGCCGTGGAAAAGCTTTCCGCCGCCATATACAAGCAGGCGGGCAACGGCGGCTTTATAGGGCTTTGCTGTGAAAACGGCACCTTGTGGATAGAGCTGTTCTGGGCGATATTAAAAAGCGGCAACAAGCCTTATCTTATCAACCCAAACCAGCCGAAAAGCTTTACAGTGTCTATACTTAACACCCTTGGGGCAGGCTACGTTGCGGCACTTGACCCTGCCGATTGCTTTGGCAAAACGCCCCTGATATACAAAAGTCTTACGGAAGACGAAGCCGGCCCCGTACCCGCCGATTTTGGCAACGAGGTGGCGTTTTCCACCAGCGGCACCACCCTTAACGAAAAGATATGCATATACACCGGCAAGGAGATGGCGGCGCAAATTTTTAACAGCGGCGAGCTTATAAAGCGCAACGCCGCCTTTAACCAGGCGTACAACGGCAAGACCAAGATACTTGCCCTTTTGCCCCTTTACCACATATTTGGCTTTGAGGCTTCGTATTTGTGGTTTGCGTTTTTTAACGCCACCCTTGTTTTTCCCAAAACCATGGCGCCAGACCACCTGCTGGAGGCGGTACGGCTTTGCGGCGTTACCCATATTTTTGCCGTGCCTATGTTTTGGAACGCCGTTGCCAAAAAGGTAAAGGCTGCCCTAGGGAGGGAGTCTCACGCCACGGCGGAAAAGTTTGCCAAATATACCAAGAAGGCAATAAGCCTGCAAAGCCGTTTCCCACGCCTGGGCGCCCGGGCAAGCCGAAAAATGTTTGGCTCCCTGCGCAAAGAGCTTTTTGGCGACAGCGTAAAGTTTTGCATCACCGGCGGCAGCAGCATTAAGGACGAGGTTTTAACCGCGATTTCTGCCCTGGGCTATCCCCTGTATAACGGCTACGGCATGACCGAGATTGGCATTGCCTGCGTGGATTTTGCCCCAAACCTTGGGGATAGACTGCCCGTTAGCATTGGCAAGCCTTTTCTCTCCCTTAGCTTTGATATAAGCAAGGAGGGTATCCTGCTGGTTAAGGGGGA
>JAZUNS010000073.1:0-11971 GCA_045604285.1 Eubacteriales bacterium | reverse complement strand
GTCAACACGCTTGGTAAGGGCGTAAGGCGAAAGCAGTTGTCCCTCGTTCCCCTCAGCTTTTGGCAGAGTGGGGGAGTCACCGTAAACGCTGGAGCTTGAAGCGTAAACAAAGGTTTTAACCCCGCACTGTCTTGCGGCCTCAAGCATATTAAGGGTGCCCCTTATATTTATCTCTTCATACAGCAAGGGCATCTCTATGCTTCTGGGCACACTGCCCCAAGCTGCTTGATGTAAAACGTAGTCCACACCCTCGCAAGCCTTAATGCAGGTATCAAGCTCTCTTATATCGCCCTTGATAAACTCATAGTTGGCATTGCCCAAAAACATATCCACGTTAGCTTGCTTGCCGGTGGAAAGGTTATCCAAACACCTAACGCGTCCGCCAAGCTCAAGTATTGCTTCGCACAGATTGCTGCCGATAAAGCCTGCGCCGCCTGTTACCAAAAACAAAGTGTTAGTATCAAAACCCAAAACTTAAAGCCTCCAATACAAAAGCCCTGCTTTTTCGCAATCCTCCTTGGAAAGCATACCCTTAAGGTCAAAAAGCACCTTGCCCCTTCGATATGCGGCAAGCAGGTCATCGGTGCTGTAGCACTCAAACTCTTTGTGACACACGGCAATAATTATTGCATCAAGCTCCTTGATGTCATCTGGCTTGCAAAAGCTGACGCCGTATTCTGCCGACGCCTCTTCGCTGTCGGCAACGGGGTCGTATACCAAGGGCTTGATACCGTATTCACCCAGCTCGTTTATTATGTCTATAACCCTTGTGTTTCTGGTATCGGGGCAATTTTCCTTAAAGGTAAAGCCAAGTATGGCAACCCTTGCGTTTTTTACGGGGATATCTGCCGCAATAAGCTTTTTAACCAGCATGCCTGCAATATATCCGCCCATTTCGTCGTTTATCTGCCTGCCGGACAATATAATACGGCTTCTGTAACCCGTCTGCTCTGCTTTATAAGTTAAATAATATGGATCAACGCCTATACAATGACCGCCTACCAGACCCGGCTTAAAGTTTAAAAAGTTCCACTTTGTACCTGCCGCCGCAAGGACTGATTTTGTATCTATGCCCAAACGGTCGAAGATCATAGAAAGTTCGTTCATAAAGGCAATATTAATGTCCCTTTGGCTGTTTTCTATAACCTTGGCAGCTTCAGCAACTTTAATGCTCTCTGCCTTGTAGACGCCCGCCTTTGCCACTATAGAATAAACCTTTGCCACGGTATCAAGGGTTTCTTCGCTGTCTGCAGATACTATTTTGACAATAGTATCCAGCCTATGCTCCTTATCGCCGGGATTTATTCTTTCGGGAGAGTAGCCCACAAAAAAGTCAACGCCCCATTTAAGCCCGCTTTCTTCTTCAAGTATCGGCACGCAAACGTCCTCGGTAACGCCGGGATAAACGGTAGATTCATAAACCACCACCGAGCCCGGGGTAAGATTACGCCCCAACACCTTAGAGGCGCCTATCACGGGTCGCAGATCGGGCGTTTTGTCAGCATTGATAGGGGTTGGCACCGCAACTATATGAAACCTCGCCTCTTTAAGCTTTGATTCATCGCAGGTAAAATCCACTTTGCAGTTTTTTATAGCATCGTCCCCCACCTCTCTCGTGGGATCGATGCCTGCCTTGTAGCGCAGTACCTTTTCTTCGTTTATATCAAATCCTATAACCTTAACGGTTTCCGAAAAAGCCACGGCTATGGGCATACCAACGTATCCCAGACCTATAAGTGATAGCTTTTCCTTGCCGCACAGTAAGTTTTCGTACAAGCTCATAATCTTGTGTTTCCTTTTTTGCTTATATATTCATTACGTCAAGCATTTTGCCGTTGACCTTGCTAACCTCAAATTTCTCTTCACACAGTTTAAGGCTTTCCTTGCCCATGCTTTCAACCAGCTCAGGCGCTTTTATAAATTTTATCATAGCGTCTGCCAACGCTTCGCAATCCTTTACGGGCACCAAAAAGCCGTTAACTCCGTTGGTTACGGTTTCTCTGCACCCCGGGGCGTTGCTGGTGATAACGGGCCTTGCCATGCTCATAGCCTCCAGCACCGTGCGAGGTGTGCCTTCTCTGTAAGAGGGCAGAACGTAAACCGAAGCGCTTTCAAAATAAGGGCGCACGTCCTTGGTTTCACCGAAATACTCGATAACACCGCGTTTTACGTAGTCTTCTATGATTTCCCACGGAACGGAATCCTGAATTTTTTCAACCGCACCCAAAAGCACAAACCGCACCTGCGGATAAGCTTTTTTTACTATTGCCGCAGCTTTAAGATATTCCATTGCGCCCTTGCAATACATAACCCTTGCTATCATCAAAAACGTAAGCTTTTCGGGGTAGGGCGCAGGTGTAAAACGGGTCATATTAACCCCGCTGCCATTAACAACGGTACATTTGTCGGCATCCACAAGCCTTGTGTTAACAAACTCTGCCATATCGTCGGGGTTTTGAAAAAATACCCCGTCTGCTTTTTTCAGCCCGCACTTATATAAAAAACGCACAACCATGTGCAAAGCTCTCGCCTTTGCAGTCTTTGCGGTAAAGGTATAGCCCAAGCCCGCAACCATAGAGTAAACGCCCTTAACTCCCGCTTTTTTTGCGGCTAAAGCGCCGTAAATGGAAGGCTTTACGGTATACCCCAAGGTAACGTCGGGCTTTTCCTTGCGCATTACCTTAAGCAACGCCTTATAATATTTAATATCGCTTTTAATGCTGGTGCCGTTGCGTGCAAGGGGAACAACTATGTGTCGCACGCCCAGCGCCTTTATTTCTTCCACGTTCTCCGTATCGGGGCCGGTAGCAACAACCTCATACCCCTTTGCGGCAATTGCCTTAAGCAGGTCGCCCCTAAAGTTATAGGTGGGTCTGTTCTTTGGGGATATCAACAAAAATTTTTTACTCATAACTCTTTGCCTACTATTGCATTAACTCTGCTTACAAGCTGCCTTCTGTTGTCTTCAAAAAACTCTGCATCGGCAGTCGTCAAAAACTTTTCGTATTCACGTATAGCTCTGACGCCCTCTGTAAAAATACCGTTGATTTGGTCAAGCTCGGTAACAAAACTTGTGTTGCAAAAGCTGCGGGACAGTATTACACAGCCTGAGCCTAAGCGATAATGCTCGCCAAGCACGATTTGTGCAGGCAACGTGCCGCTGTTTAATCTGGCAATACCGCCAAAACCATAGGGAACCCCCTTGCGCACAAACAGTTCGCACAGCTTATCCACGGTGCCGTCTGCCAACGGCTCAAACAAAAACTTCATTTTGTAGCCCAAATGAAGGTCGTTAAGCCCAACAAACACTTCGTCAATTCCGCCGATGCTTAAAATTTCCTCAGCATTTTCCACAGCGGCAGGAGTTTCAAACAAAAGGCAGGTTCTTTTTCTACCCCCTATTGCAGAAATAAAATACCGTGCTTCATCTGCCGTGGTAAAGTAGGGCAACATAACTATATCCGCCCGGCTGTTGGCTATAGCCTCAAGCTCGTCCTTGGAACCCGCGTGTATTGGATTAGAGCGCACAATGATCTGAGCATTGCTAAGGGAAGCTTTAACCTTGGCTATGTCTTCCATAGAATGGTTGGATAACACGGTATCGGCACTGGCTTGGCGTTCGGCCTTGCCTACTTTTTCCAAATCCACAAAGATTCGGTCAACGCCGCAACTATCAGCAATTTTGGCAATCTTGGGATTGTTTGTAATGTACATCAACTTAATTGACATAGGCATAATACCTTCTTTGTGTTATTTTGCGTTGGTAGGGATGGTGTTGCCGCTTTCGTCTACGTTTGATAAATTGCTTTCTTGCTTAAACACTTTTGCAACGGTCATAAACAGTATC
Organism: Eubacteriales bacterium; assembly: GCA_045604285.1. GTDB lineage: Bacteria > Bacillota > Clostridia > Oscillospirales > CAG-382 > SIG636. The sequence continues at coordinate 8,124 of JAZUNS010000073.1, read as the reverse complement.
TTAAGGTCGGTTATCAAAGAAAGCTTTTCCAAGTATTGCAAGTCGTATTCAATGCGCTGCACCCACGGTGTGTTTTTTCGGCCGTTTATCTGCGCAAGCCCGGTAATGCCCGGTCGCAGGCAAAACCGCTTTTTTTGTTCTTCAGTATATTCTTCTATGGGCCATGGATGGTAGGTAAGTACGGGGCGGGGACCTATAAAGCTCATTTGTCCCGCTATAATATTAAAAAGCTGTGGCAGCTCGTCAAGGCTGGTGGCACGTATAAACCTGCCTACACGGGTAACCCTTGGGTCGCCGTCAGAGGAATACACCCCCGTGCCTTTGCTTTCGGCACCCACACACATAGAGCGGAATTTGTAAATCTTAAACACCTTTGCGTTTTTGCCCAAACGCTCCTGCTTAAATAAAGCACCGCCCTTGGATTCGATAACGATACACAAAGAAATCAAAAGCATGGGTAGGGAAAGAACGATAATAAGAATCAGTGAAAAAACAATATCAAACGCTCTTTTAAAAAACGTATACATAAGCAATCGTCCCCTCACTTTTTCTTCTGTCAATCTATAGGTACACTAACCCAAACTTACACATATCAATTATACAACCAATACTTGCTTAAGTCAATTGTTTTTTGTTGTTTCAAGCCGTTTTTTGAAGAAAAAAGAGGAGCCGCTGGCTCCTCTCAAGCTGATGACAAACCCTGTCATCAGCTTGGCAGGGTGCTGAGAAAGAGTGCAGACGAAACGAACCGAGGCGAGAACTGTACTAACGTACTGTGAGCCGAGGTTCGTTTTGAACGAAAAAATACGATAAATTGCAGATAAGTCGGGATAAATTCCCGACTTATCTACTTTGTTGTAATTAATTTTTTATGTTTTTCGTGTACTGTGCCTTTGACAGCAGTCTAAGCGGCAGGCCAAAAAGGACTGCCGCTTTTGAAAAATATTTATAATTCGATAAGCTCTTTGGGGGAGGCTGTAAAATCCTCACAGCCGTTATCGGTTACAAGCACCATATCCTCTATGCGTACACCGCCGATGCCTTCGATATAAATGCCCGGCTCTACCGTCATAAACATACCGCTTTTAAGCACGTCGGCGCTTTTGGGGGTGCAGGCGGGGCTTTCGTGTATCTCAAGCCCTAAGGAGTGGCCCGTGGAGTGGGTGAAGTATTCGCCGTAGCCTTGGGCGGCTATATAGTCTCTGGCGGCGGCGTCAACAGCCTTGCACGCCACGCCGTCCTTAACGGCGGCAATACCCCTTAGCTGTGCTTCAAGCACGGTGTTGTAAATGCGGCGCATGGCGTCGCTTGCCTTGCCAAGCACCACGGTGCGGGTCATATCGGAGCAATAGCCCCCGTAGGATGCGCCGAAATCCATGGTGAAGAACCCGTTTTCCGTAAGCACCTCGTCCCCCGGCACGCCGTGGGGCAATGCCGACTTAAGACCCGAAACCGCTATAGTCTCAAAGGCAAGCCCGTCGGCGCCGTTCTTTTTCATAAAATATTCCATCTCGGCGGCTATCTCACGCTCGGTCATGCCGCTTTTGATATAGCCCAATATATGGCTAAAGCATTTATCGGTAATGGATTGCGCCTTGCGTATGCAGGCTATCTCACCTGCGGTTTTAATGCGGCGTGCTTCGCCGCAAATATTCTGCACCGGCACAAACTCTACCCCATTAAGGGCGGATTTAAAGCGGGAAAGCTCGTCCAATGTAACGGCGGTGCTTTCTATTATCAGCTTGGTTATGCCCTTTTCGGCTATAAAGCTTTTTACCGTCTCCATTATTCCGCCGATACAGCGGATAACGGTAACAGAGCTATCCAGACCTGCGTTTTCCGCAGAAAGTGCATAGCGCATATCCAAAAACAGCGCAACGCCGTCCTTGTGGCAAAGGGCAACGCCCTCGGTGGAGGGGAATCCGCTTACGTAACGTCTGTTTATATGGTCGGCAAACAGTGCGCCGTCGGCACCCTTTGCAAGGGCTACTTTGTATGCAACGCTCATTTGTTTTCCTCTTTCTTGGCTTTTTCTGCTTTTTCAAGAAGCGCCTGAAGCTCTTCCTTGCTGTAATTATAAACTTTGCCGCAGAATTGGCACTTAAGCTCGGTGCCGCCCTCGGCAATCATGTCCTTTATCTCGTCAAGACCCGTTGCCAGCAGGGCGCCGTCGGTTTTATCTCTGCTGCAAACGCAGCGATAATCGGCGGTCATGCTGTCAAACAGCTCAAATTCTATGCCACGCAGATACAAGCCCGCAATATACTCCAGGTCATGCTTTTCTATCAAGCTGCTGATGGGGGGGATGTCCTTAAGGTTTTCTTCTATTATATCTATAATGGAAGGATCTGCAAAGGGCAAAAGCTGCAAAAGCACGCCGCCTGCGGCAATCGCCTTATAGTCCTTGCCGACCAGCACGCCCAAGGCACAAACCGTAGGCACCTGCTCGCTTTGAGCATAGTACGCCGCAATATCCTCGGCTATCTCGCCGCTTTGTATCTTCAGTGCGCCCACGTAGGGCTCGGGCAGACCTGCCGCATCCCTAAGTACGTAAAGGGTGCCGTTGCCTACTGCTGCCGCCACGTTAAGCTTGCCGTCAAACCTCTTGGGCGGGTCAGCGGCGGGGTTATCGATATAGCCCCTTACGTTGCCCATATAGTCGGCACTTGCCATAATACTGCCTGCCTCGCCGTCACCCTTGAAGCGAAGGGTAAGCAGGTCGTCCTTTTCACCCAAAAGACTGCCCATCATAGATGCCGCCGTAAGCACCCTGCCAAGGGCGGCGGTGGCTGTAGGTGCGGTAACATGCACCTCTGCCGCTTTGTTTACTATGGCGGTGCTGTCAACCACTATTATACGGGCGCTGCCGTCCTTTGTTATACCGCGTATAAGATTATCCATATTATTATCCCTCTAAAACTTGAAATTATCAGCCCTGGGCTCTGCCCGTCAGGCTTTTTGCAACGAAATAGGCTTTTTCGCCGGTTTCCGTAAGGGGCGACATATCCGTGCCGCCGTAAACTGCGCAAAGCTCAAAGCCGTTTTTCTTAAGAAGCTTTTCTATAGTCTTTAAGGCGTAACAGCGTTGACGCTGCACCTGGTCACCACGGGCGTAGATGCCGTCACCTTGGTTTTCGAAATAACTAAGGTAAAAGTCGCACAGCCCACGCTTTTGCATAAACTTGTTTTGCCAAACAAGCATGCCGTCCTTATCGTCATAGACGTAGACGTTGTCGGCAAACACGGTTTTGTATCTGTAGGGCGTGTTTACGTCAAACACAAAAACGCCGCCTTTTTCCGTATAGTTGTTAACAAGCGAGAAGCAATCGGCAACGTCTGCCGTTTCAAGCAGGTAGTTGATGCAATCATAGCTGCAAAGAGTTGCCTGCACCGTACCGTACAGCTCAAAATCACGCATATCCTGGCACAAAAGCAAAGCGCCGTCGGCAGCGCATTTGCCAAACGCCTCTGCCAGCATCTCCTCAGAGCCGTCAACGCCCACAACGTCAAAGCCCTTATCGCAAAGTCGCTTTGTAAGCTCACCCGTGCCACAACCTAAATCCAGCACCTCTTTAACGGACAAATCCGAAAACTTTTCGCACGCTGAGAGAAAAAACGCCAGATACTCATCGTATCCGGCGGTGTTGAATCGGTCGTAACAAGAGGCTATCAAAGAAAAGCCTGTATTCATATTACTCCCCTTGTTTCTTAAGCCTTTCAAGCAAAAGCTCGTATCCGCCGCTGCCGTACTTACGGGCACGGTTAACACGGGTTACCGTGGCGGTGGAAAGCCCTGTTGCCGCACAAATTTCCAAATACGTACTGCCCTCGTCCAGCATTCTTGCCGCAACAAGTCTGTTGGACATTTCCTGAAGCTCGGCAATGGTGCAAAGGTCCTCAAGTAAAGCTTCGGCTTCTTCCGGAGTTCTGATCTCAGCCAGGGCGCGGCAAAGAAAATCGGTCTTTTCGTTTTTTACACGCTCGTTCATTGTTAAGCTCCTTATTATCAGCAGTTTAGTTAATTATAAATGATTTTTCTCCAATTTACAAGGGGTTTCCTTATATTTATTAACATTTTAAGCTTAAAGGCAAATTAAAAGCCGCCTGTGTCTTTTTGTAAAATTTTGCATAAGCTTGTAAAGAGCCTACTTGAAAGGAGACTAACGATGGCTTATCCCGACGATATAAACAGCATAGATGCGGCTGCCGCATCCATGATAAATACAAGCTGCTGCAATCAAACCCTTGCCATGGCTTACGTGCTGCCTCAAAGCTGGGGCGACCTTTATGACGAAAGCCTTGCCCTAAAAAAGGGCACTCTGTTCCCCGACCTCGACAAGCCCTTTACGGGCAGAAAGCAGGTGCGCCATGAATAGAGATGCCTTGCTTAAACGCCTTATGGCGGCAGACTTCGCCCTTCACGAAACCGTCTTGTTCTTAGACGTACACCCCGAAAACAAAAAGGCTATGGAATACTATAAAAAAATGCAAGCCACCCGTGAGGAGCTTGCCGAGCAATACCGCAAAAGCTTTGGCCCTCTTACCTACTACGAGGTAAAAAGCAGCGATTGGAACTGGACCGACTACCCCTGGCCCTGGCAGAACTGAAGGAGGCGTAATATATGTGGATATACGATAAGAAACTGCAATACCCCGTAAACATCAAAAACCCCAACGCCGCCCTTGCAAAGCTGATAATAAGCCAGTTCGGCGGACCGGACGGCGAGCTTGGCGCATCCATGCGCTACCTCAGCCAGCGCTATACCATGCCCTACCGCGAGGTTATAGGCATACTCACTGATGTAGGCACGGAGGAGCTGGCGCATATGGAAATTGTCTGCGCCATAGTATATCAGCTTACCCGCAACCTTACGCCGGAGCAGATAAAGGAGCAGGGCTTTGACGCCTACTTTGTGGACCACACCACGGGGCTGTACCCCGTTGCCGCCAGCGGCGTGCCGTGGAACGCAAACACCTTCCAATCTACCGGCGACGCCATTGCCGATATTACCGAGGACCTTGCAGCAGATGCCACGACCGCCAAAGAACAACCACTATTTTCGAAAGCCCGAAAACCCTTGGTATTACTGACTTTTCGGCACTTTGAACCTTTTCACAAAAATGGCATACCTGCAACCATATAAGAACAACTTGACCCCAATTTACACTAATTTTTACAAAATTCACGATAGGACAAGCTGTTTCCGAGGAAAAGAAAACACCCCCGATACTGCTAAATTCCCGTTTGGAACGAGCAATGTCGGGGAGGGTATGTAGGTTTCGATTGCATTAACAAAAATTAATTCAAATTTTTTCGCATTTTGGAAGATTTCTAGTGCCCTTGTTATCGTTATATATCGAAAAACGCGCGTTATAAGCTTCGTGTTCAAGTTGAGCTTTAGCTTCAGCCTCATTTTTATAGATTTCCTTGATTTGAGGCATATGAGAGATTTCTTCCATGATTTTTCTTTTAAGCCAAAGATATTTTTCCCTCAGCGTATTATCAATAGGACGATTTAACATTGTTTCGCACAAATTAAGCAAGCGATCAAAAAACACCTTGACTTTTTGCGGTCCTAACTTTATTAGTGGCGTTAAATAATTTGCAAAATATAGCCCATCTTCATCACATCTATAGGTATTGAACGATGGTTCTAAATCAGGAAACATATATTTCGTGTTTTCTTTTCCGCATCTTAATGTGTCGCCAGTAAAAATCACGCGCGGATGCTTAGCTAATTTGCTTTCTAACAGATATGCATCTGTTAATCCCTGACCGTAAATTATATCATCTTCATAGTACAGAAGACCTTTGACAATACCTCCGCGCAGTAGAATCGGATTATCTCTGTTTGCAAGATACGATTGAAGCCGCCTGCAAATAGTAACGATTGTCGCAAACGAGTCTGGAATTTCAGCATCAATAAAGAGCACAACACTATCGGATAATATTCTATGATGTACATGATCAAATGCTTCTATTTGGAATCCGTTAAAGTTAAGTTCTGTATTAGAACGCGAGTGTATCTCTGCGAAAATATTATATATATTATCGCACTCTTCGTTAGTAATGATTTCTTTGAATCCTAAAATATCTATAAATGCCACAAAATGTTCTTTGTATTCTCGCATATTATCTTTCCTCAAATATATTGTATAGTAAACTGGACCAGAATTGTCGGTAATTCCTATCCAGCAACACTCAGAAGCGCCGATAGCGTAAGAGATTCAATATTCACCTACCGGTTTCTATTAACTATTAATCGATTGCTACTCGCAATTTTTCTTTATGATTCATGATTAACCCTCTTTATGATTTCAATTCTCGTTATACGAACGATCAATCAACGGCTTAGCTTTTTCGAAGTCTGCAGTATTTTTCAAATGCAATTCTACCGCACCGCAGCCCCAGTGTCCTATATTCGTTACGTTTCGTGAAAATCCCTCTACAAATGAAATTGTGTTGACATCAAGAGGTAAGTTTAAAACAAGTTTTTTCTTTAACACGACAACGGTAACTATATTGCGAATCTTTTTAAATGCCGCGTAAAGTTTTAAATGGGTTTCTGAAACGTCATCGCCAAGGCTCAATATGTAGTTGGACAGATCTTGATACAATGTTTTCACGGAAGCATCCGCAGTTTTTAGTTGCTCTTCAAAACTCTTATCGGTGGATTTTGTTTTTGTTGCAGAAATATCAGTGTCGGGAATCGCGGTTGCAACATTTTCATTGATGTGCTCAAACATTAACAAATCGTTTCCAAATTTCTTGTATCTGATAAGGCTGACATTCCGATTCATTTGCTTGATTGCAGACTCATCATATTTTGTAAAATCTCCAGCAATACAAACCACGCGAGGCATTGTCCAGTCGATCTTATCTGCTTCTTTAAGTCCTAACTTTTCAATTACCAATACTTTAAAGCTATCCTTGTGATCCAACAGCCAATTAAGATAGAACAGCCCCTGATTAATTACATTTTCTTTCATAGAACGCTTGTATTCGAAAATCACAGGGCAATGATTTTCATCGATGCCGATGCTATCCATACGACCGCCGTCGGTTGTTTTATACTCGGAGGCAAGGAACGTAACACCGAAGAACGAGTCCATATTATTTTCTATAACTGTCTGCAATTCCTTTTCAAGCGTAACATTTCCGCTCTGCAACTCAGTAACTCTTCCGTTTATGTTAAAAAGTTTAATATCAGCCATTTTCTTTTTCCTCCTGCGTTTTCAAATAACGAGAAACCTCTTCTTCCTCTTCTTTAGTCAATGAATCAAGAACATTGCCAATTTCTTGATCAGATATACCGTGTTCATCTAAAAACGCTTTATGTCTTAAATTCCAATATTTCATTCGTATTTTGCGCAACTCAACATCTTCAACTTGTTCGATCTCTTTAATGTTCATATTTCCCCTCCCAATTACAATTCTTCCGTCTTGAAGGTTGTATAACCCTCGTAGTAGTAGCTGTGGTCGATGCCCTTCATATAGACCTCACGGCTATGGATATCGTCGGTCAGGGCAGCTTTCAGGATATGCTTGATCTCGATATCCTTAATTGGGCTGCGCTCCATCGCAAGCAGGTAGTCCTCTTTATCTACTTTTCTCCAATCGACTACCCTACCGAGCTCTTTCTTAAAAATGCAATCCAGCCAGATGCGTGTGCTTCTGCCGTTGCCCTCACGGAAGGGGTGGGCGATATTCATTTCCACGTACTTCTCCACGATTTTGTCAAACGTGGACTGGGGCATCTTGTCGATGTTGGCAAGTGCCGCTTCAAGATACATAAGCGGAGCAAAACGGAAGTTCCCCTTTGCGATATTCACGGTGCGAAGCTCGCCGGCAAAGTCGTAGATCTCGTTAAAGAGGTATTTATGAATGACTTTAAGCGAGGCAGTCGTGCCGGGCTCTAAGCTGTCCAGCATGCCGTTATCAAAAAGCTCTACCGCTTTCTTCTTGCTGATGCGTTCCTCTGCTTCTGCAAGTTCGGGAGAGCTGGTAATGCCAAGTTTATTTTGGGGAGCCATCTTATTTGTCCCCCTTTGCTTCATCGGGGACGAACTCCATAATGTCGTCCACATTGCAACCAAGGGCAGCACAGACCTTGCCCAGGGTGT
>JAZUNS010000072.1:0-3407 GCA_045604285.1 Eubacteriales bacterium | reverse complement strand
GCACCGTCTGCACGCTGACCTATTGCGGTGCGGGGATTAAGGCCGCCGCCAAGCTTTCCCTCGGCATTCATGGGCTTGCCGTTTACAACAAGCACGGGCCCCGCAGAGAAGCTTACCGCGGTAACAAGCTTCTTTTCCAATGCCATCTTGCCGGAAAAATTGCCCACGTGCAAAATGTTGTTTTTGTCAAAGCCTATAACGCAATAATGAACCTTATCCGTACCGCCCCAAAGGATTTCGGAATTGCCTATAACAAGCCCGTCGGGTATACCGCCGTTGCCCGTGCCGTCGGGGTCGTAAAAACCGCCGGCGTTTGTGCCGCCGATAGCGTCATACTTCTTAATAAACTGGTCAAGGGTAAGGCCGGCGCTATCCTCGCCATAGCTGTCAAGGGTACCCACAAAAACCCGTGACGGGTCTTCAATAATCATCATTTCGCCGCTGTACGTTACGCCGGATACTTCAACTATGGTAACACCGTCATCCTGCAATACAACGTTTTCATATTCTTCCTTGGGCGGGGTGCTTTCCTGGGGAACGAAAATATCATCCTCAGAGTCATATTGGGGCGCATCAGACTCAGTGCTTTCTTCCTCGTCCTTTCCGCTTATGTCTATAAGGTCTGTATCTATTTCCACGTTACCCTGGTCAGCCGCCGTAATACCTGCGCTTGTAATAGCGTCAATTTCGCTGCTGCTTAAAAATAGCGACGGCACCCATTTTGCCGCACTGGTTTCTTTCATGCTAAGCACAAAAAGATCTCTTGCGTTGTCGGAAGGTCCGTGGGTGATTATAAGCCCTGCACCGTAAACTATTATCAAAACGGCAAGCAGGGTTACGCCAACTATTTCAAAAGTGCGCAGCGTGTATTTAATTATTTTTCGTATAAGTGTGTTTTTCATTTAGCTTTCCTTAATTCTGCTTCTAAACATCAGATGTAAAACAAAGGCAATCACCGCACCGCCTAAAAGCATAAGCAGCGTTTTGTCTATACCGTTGTTTTTTGCGGTGGGCTCTTCTGTAATTGTGTTTATGGATTCTGTGTTTTCCCACGTTTCCTCGGTGCTTTGATTATCCTCTGTGTAATTGAAAATAATCGGAAGCTTTGCCGTCTGTACGGGGATATCTTTGTCAGCCCGCAAGCTTGCGGCGGCTTTGTTTAACATTTTTTTATGGTTTAAAAGTGCCGCCTCTGCCTCCTGCTCTCCGTAGCTTTTAAGATTTTCAAATATGCCGTTGGTAACGCTGTCGTATCCCACCGTGCTTCTGTACAGCCCATATTTGCAGGGACTGTATCTTCTTATCTCGCTTGCCTTGGTGATAGGGGAGCCGTCAGAACCGTACAGCCAGCTTACAAGTCCCGTAAAGCGATGCTGTGACTTGTGAAACTCAAACCCCTCCTGGGATACGTTAAATGCGCTTTTTCCGCCGAAATATTCAAGGGGTTCATCCCAATCGAACACAACTGCGTTCTCCTCCCAAAGATGGATGTAGGTCTTAGGTACGTCCCAATCTCCGTTTTCTGCCGATGCTTCAACAGCCTTAGTCAATGCGTAAAAGCTTAATGAGTGCATACCGTGACCGTATTCGCCGTTAAGGTCGTGTCCTGCCACAACCAGGGGCTTATATTCGTTAATTGCTTCGTTATAAAAGACTATAAAATCTTCAAAAACGTAGCCCTCATCCTCATATTCCTCAACAGCCTGCTCGTAGCTTTCTGAGTATATATCAGGGAACTCGGATATAATCGGGTAATATTTAACGCCGCAATGCCAAAGCCCTTCCAAAAGCTCGTGGGGGCGGTCATGGGTGTTATTGTGGTTGGTTAAATACACTATCTGCACGGTGTATCCGTTGGCAACGCACCAAGGAATCATCCCCGAAAAATAAAGCTGGTCGTCATCGCTGTGGGTGGGGCAGATCATTATATCAGCCCTCTCTGCCTTTTCCCAGCGGTGTACTTCTGCGGGAATATTTCCCTCACCGTACAGAAAAATATCGGCAATGGCTGCTCCGTTTTCAAAATAAAGCTCAATGCTGTTTACGCCGTCAAGCTGTATAAAGCTGTGCAAAAAGCCGTCCTCGCCCTCCTGCCGCTGTGTACCGTTTGCGTTTAGTATCCACGGTGAAGGTACCTTGTCAAACTTAACGTACAATCCAAAAAGCTTTTCATCGCAGCTTATCTCTACTGAATTGACCGTAATATAGGTGTAAATATTTCCGTCGGTTATTCGCCTTGCGCTTTCACCGTCGGCAGTTACCGTGCAAGCTGCGGTCAACTCTGCCGCAACGGTGTTTGCCGATGCGCTAAACGGTATATTCAGTATGGCACAAACAACCAATAAAGCTGTAATTAACCTTATTTTCACAGCAAACCCCCTCCTTGCAAATGTACATTCATTATAACGCTTAAAAAAGCTAATTTCAACACATTTTTTAAATCTTGCTTTTTTTGTTACTTATGATAAAATGTAATAAGCGAGGTGATACAAATTTGGATTTACTTACACATTTAAAAAACACCGAAAAGCCGATAGTATTATACGGAATGGGCAACGGCGCCGATAAGATTATAAACCTGCTTAACAGCCATAGCGTAAACGTAAGCGGCGTGTTTGCCAGCGATGGTTTTGTGCGTTCAAAGCTGTTTAGGGGTATGCCTCTTATGACCTACGGTGAGGCGAAGGCGAAATTTGGTGATATGATAGTTTTAATGTCCTTCGGAACCAGCCTGCCCGACGTTTTGGCAAACGTATACCGCATTGCAGCCGAGCAGGAGCTTTACGTTCCCGATGTTCCCGTGGTGGGAGAGGGCGTGTTTGACCTTTCTTATGCAAAAGCCCATCGACAAGAACTGACTACCGTTTACAACGCCCTTGCCACCGACCGAGATAAAAAGGTGTTTGAGTCCTTGGTTAAATACAAAATAAGCGGCGTCCCCGCAGGAATTATCGAAAATAACGGAAGTGAAGCGGAGCTGTACTCCCTGCTTGCTCCTCGCAAGGATGAGGTCTATATGGATTGCGGCGCATTTACGGGTGACACCGTGGCGGCGTATCTGCGTCACAGCGGCGGATATAAGCGCATAATAGCGGTAGAGCCGGACCCACGCAGCTTTAAAAAGCTTTGTGCAAACACGGCTGATATGGAAAACGTCCTTTGCATAAACGCTCCTTTGGGCAGGGGCGGGGAATACGCAAGCTTTTCATCAATGGGCAGTCGCGGCAGCAAGCTTGATCCGGAAGGCAACAGCGTAAAGCTGCAAAGTGTGGACGATATCCTTGGCAACGGTGCAGACTATATAAAAATAGATGTAGAGGGTGCAGAAAGTGCCGTTCTTGAGGGCGCCGCAAAAACGATATGCACATACAGACCAAAGCTTTTGTTATCCTGGTACCATAGGTTAG
>JAZUNS010000071.1:0-6257 GCA_045604285.1 Eubacteriales bacterium | reverse complement strand
GACTTAATGCGTATAATCAACGAGCCCACAGCGGCGGCGCTTGCATACGGTCTTGATAAGGACATTGACCAAAAGGTTATGATATTTGACCTTGGCGGTGGCACCTTTGACGTATCTCTTCTTGAGATAAGCGACGGCGTGTTTGAAGTGCTTGCAACTGCAGGTAACAACCGTCTTGGCGGTGACGACTTTGACGAAAAGATCCTCGACTGGATAGTTGCCACCTTTAAGAGAGACAACGGCATTGACCTTAAGCAGGACAGAATGGCCCTTAAGCGTCTTAAGGAAGCTGCCGAAAAGGCAAAGATCGAGCTTTCCAGCGTAACCAGCACCAACATCAACCTGCCCTTCATTACCGCAGACGCAACCGGCCCCAAGCATTTTGACGAAACTCTTACCAGAGCTAAATTTAACGAGCTTACCGCTGATTTGGTTGAAAAGACCATGGCACCCGTAAGACAGGTACTTTCCGATGCAGGCCTTTCCACTTCTCAGGTAGACAAGGTTCTGTTGGTAGGCGGTTCTACCCGTATCCCTGCGGTACAGGAAGCTGTTAAGAGCTATCTTGGCAAGGAACCCTTCAAGGGCATCAACCCCGACGAATGCGTTGCTATCGGCGCTGCTATCCAGGCAGGCGTATTGGGCGGCGAGGTTAAGGACCTTCTTCTTCTTGACGTTACCCCCCTCTCTCTCGGTATTGAAACTTTGGGCGGCGTATTCAACAGAATAATCGACAGAAACACCACCATCCCCGTACAGAAGAGCCAGATCTACTCCACCGCTGCCGACGGTCAGACCTCCGTTGAAGTTCACGTGCTTCAGGGCGAGCGTGATATGGCTGCAGGCAACACCACTCTTGGCAGATTCTCTCTTGACGGTATTGCTCCCGCACCCAGAGGCGTTCCTCAGATTGAAGTTACCTTTGATATAGATGCAAACGGTATAGTTAACGTTACCGCTAAGGACAAGGGCACCGGCAAGGAACAGCATATAACCATTTCCTCCTCCACCAATATGTCCAAGGAAGACATCGACCGCGCTGTTAAGGATGCGGAAATGCACGCCGCAGAGGATAAGGAACGCAAGGAAGCCGTAGAAATAAAGAACCACGCTGAAAGCCTTGTATTCCAGAGCCAAAAGACTCTTTCCGAAATAGGCGACAAGGTAAGCGACAGCGACAAGCAGCCCGTACGTGAGGCTATCGACAAGCTTCAGGAAACCATCAAGACCGACAACACAGCAGCTATAAAGGCTGATACCGAAGCTCTTGAGCAGGCATTCTACAAGCTTTCCGAAAAGCTTTACCAGCAGCAGGCACCTCAAAACCCCGATATGGGCGGCGGTGACAACGGCGGCAACGACGACGGCGTTTACGACGCAAACTTTACCGATAAGACCGAGTAAAGCTTTTTAATAAACCTTTGGCGGCGGAGTTGGCTCCGCCGCCAAAGCCGGATTGGAGGAAACATCGGTGGCTGATAAAAGAGACTATTACGAGGTGCTGGAGATATCCAAGGGTGCCTCGGCTGATGAAATAAAAAAAGCATATAAAAAGCAGGCGAAAAAATATCACCCCGATATGAATCCGGGTGACAAAGCGGCGGAAGAAAAGTTTAAGGAAGTAAACGAGGCTTACGCCGTGCTTTCCGACGAAGAAAAGAAAAATATGTACGACCAATACGGCCATGCGGCGTTTGATCCGGCAAGCGGATTCGGCGGCGGTGGCTACGGCGGCTTTGGCGGTGGCTTTAGCGGCTTTGATTTTGGTGATTTAGGCGATATTTTCGGCAGCTTTTTCGGCGGCGGCGCAAGCAGCAGCAGAAGAAGCAACGGCCCCACCAGGGGCGAGGACCTAAGCTATCGCTTGACCTTAGATTTTGAAGAGGCGGTATTTGGTTGTAAAAAGCCCCTTGAGTTTTATCATACCGAGCGTTGCGACGCCTGCGGCGGCAAGGGTGCCGAAAAAGCAAGCGATGCCGAGACCTGCCCCACCTGCGGCGGCAGCGGTACCGTAAGGGTTATGAAGAACATAGGCTTTGGCTCTATGCAGATGCAACAGTCCTGCTCACGCTGCGGCGGCAAGGGCAGAATTATCAAAAACGCCTGCGGCAAATGTAACGGCAAGGGCGTTGTTAAAAAGCTTAAGAAGCTGGAAATTGACATACCCGCAGGCATTGACAACGGCGAGCGTATACAGCTTAGAGGTCAGGGCAACGCCGGTGAAAACGGCGGTCCTTCCGGCAATTTGTTTGTTGTTATCTCAGTACGTCCCCACAAGCTTTTCAAAAGAGAGGGTACCACGATTTACGTGGATCTGCCCATAACCTTTGTTGAGGCTTCGCTGGGCGCCACGGTATCCGTACCCACGCCCGAGGGCGGCAAGGCAGAATTCGTTATACCCGAGGGGACCCAAAGCGGCTCTGTATTCTCTTTGAGGGGCAAGGGCGTGCCTTACCTTAACAACCCCGGCACAAGGGGCGATATGAGGGTTACTTTAACGGTTGAGATACCCAAAGGTCTTAACTCTAAGCAGAAAGAACTGCTTGAGAAGTTTGCTGAGGTATCCGACATAAAGAACTATACAAAAAAGAAAAGCTTTTTTGACAAATTCAAAAAATAGCACGCTAAACGTAAAAAGCCTGAACTTGGTTTGCGCCAAGTTCAGGCTTTGTTTTTTAAGCTTTATTCAAATGCAGGCAGCACGGGCATTTCCGTGGCGTTCTTCCAGGTGCCGTTTTGCTTTGCCTTTGCGTAGTCACGCAGGACGTCAACCCAAATGTAAAAGGCTTTTTTAGCAATGTGGTAAGCGGCGTCGGAGGAATAATCCTCGGGCAGGTACCCCTCGTAGGTGGTCAAGGGAGTTGCCACGTCCACAAAATCCACGCCGTTTTGGTTGCAGTATTCAAGTACCATATTGTTATACGTTCTTAAAGCGCCGTTGTTAAGGCTGCTGGGCATAGAGCCGCTGTAATTACCCGTGTTATAGGTGCAGGCAAGGATAACCAAATTAAGGTTGGGGTTGGCATCCTTAATACGCTTTATGCCGTTTACGGTCTCTACGTAGGCGCTCATAAGTCCCAGACGTTTTACGTCGCTGTAGCCCATAAGGCCTATATACATATTGTTGCAGCCCGTGGCGGCAGGCAGGTCCTTAAAGTTATACGCCTTGCCGCGGTAGGTGGGCAGGGAGGTATTTCTGTCCGTAGAGCTTTGGGTGCGGTCTATGTAAAAGCTTATACCCACGCCGGCGCAGAACACGGGGTTGCCCATAATGCTGCTGTCGATCTCGCTGTGCCACTCGCCGATGTACCTGCCGAAGTGCATCATTATGGAATAGCCAACAAACACGGAATTATTGAAATAGCTGTCTACGGGATCCGTTGCCAAGGTATCGGGCAGAGGATTCATAGGCAACGTAGGGTCTGTTATTATCACGGAGCTTTCCTCTTCAGAGCTTTCTTCCGAGCTTTCTTCGGGAGGCTGCACCTCAGACTCGGTGGTCTCGGGAGGTTCTACTCCGGATTCGGTAGTCTCGGGAGGTTGCACCTCGGATTCGGTGGTCTCGGGAGGCTGCACCTCAGACTCGGTAGTTTCGGGAGGCTGTACCTCGGATTCGGTAGTCTCGGGAGGCTGTACCTCGGATTCGGTAGTCTCGGGAGCAACGGATTCCGACTCTTCCGAGCTTTCATTTACGACTTCGCTGCTTTCGGATGACTCTGCAGCAGAGCCTTCCTCGGAGACATCCTCGCTTTCGGAGGAAACCGATTCTTCCGTTTCTTCGGAAGCATCGGAGAGCTCACTGCTTTCAGATCCTTCCGTAGTTTCGGCGCTTATTTCATTGGAAACAACGCTTTCAACGTCACTTCCGTCACCAACGGATACCACGGGCTCGTCACCGCCGCCTGCCAGCAAGCAAATGGCAACTATTATTGCCGCTATTGCCGCAACGCCGCCGACAAGCCACAAAACGTTAAGCTCAACTGTTTTTTCACCTATTTTAAACTTCCATTTTTTCAAAAAATCACCTCTGGTATTGATTCTAACACAAAGCTTGGGAATAAACAATATTTTTATGCAAGCTTTTATACTGTATAGTTGCATAAAATTAGCTTGCGTTTTTTGTATAATATTGCTGAAAAGCACGCTTTTACCCCTATTAGAAGGCAAAAAAGATAAAGTTTAATTGACAAAGTTATTTGCAGATGTTATAATTTTTTTGTTAAATTTATGCATATTAGGGGGACTTGCTTGTGAAAAAATTTATTGCCGCAATAGCGTTGTTGCTTTGTCTTTGTACGGTTTTGCCGGGCTTTACCGCCGTTGCATTAAATGCAGAACTGCCCGTAACGCCTTCTGCATCCTATTCTTATAACGGATATACCACCTACACCGATTATTCGTTGGAATGGAAGGTAGGCAACGGCACCGAGGGCGGCGTGTCCTGCCCCGCCATGCAGGGCATGAATACGGGTATAAACAACTGCTACGTTGCCAAAATAGGCGGCGACGATGAATATTGCGAGGTTACCCGTATAAACATGAACACCGGCTCTACCGCTGTTATGAGCTATTATGCCAGTGAAAGTGCCACGTCCTCCAGCGCCAACAACAGCATGGGCCACGCCAACGAGCTTACCGTTGTTACCCTTGACGGCACCAATTATATGTACGCTGCCACCCTTTGGTACACCAAGGCTTTAACACGCCTTAAGATAAGCGGTACCAAGCTTATACTTACGGGATATTTTGACCTTGTTACCACAGACGGCACCTCCATGAATATAAGCGCCGTGCGCCATATAAAGACGGAAGGCGGATATCAATATTTTCTTATCAAGCGTGCCCTTGTATTCTATTATTGTAAGATACCCGTAGACGCAAAGGGCGGCTCTGCAAGCAACCCCACCAAAATAACCATGTATAAAGCCTTTACCATTGACACCCGCAACGCCGTGTTTGCAAAAAGCAATTCCTCGGCAGGGACTATAGGTGATATAGACACCTGGACCAACCAGGGCTTTGGCTACAATTTTGACGAAAAAGTGCTTTACGTACCCGTTTGGGATAACGCAAGCGGCTACGATAACGCCATTATTACCTATTATCTTGGGGACGAGCTGGATAATATGTTTACCAAAACCACTAACCAATCCACCGTTTTGTTCCCTACAAGGACTAATTTTAGGTTTTCCAACTCAAGTCTTAGCAAGTTTGAAGTAGAATCCTGCAACTTCCGCGTACAGCAGGGTACCGACGGCGACCACAAGCTGTATTTTAACACCAACAACGTTGCCGCCACCAACGAAGGCGTATATTCCTGCAGCTACACCACGGGCAAGGGCGACTTTACACCCCTTGACCAAGGCGCCGTAAGCTGGACCACCAAATACAACGCCAACGGCGGTACGGGCTCCACCGCAACCACTTATCATATAAGAGGCATATCCACCAAGCTTAGAACCAACGCCTTTACCCGTAGCGGCTACACCTTTGCGGGCTGGTATTTGCACAGGAAGTCAGACGATACCTGGCTGTATTTTGATGCAGACGGCACCGCCAGATGGTACAAAAAAGGCGAGCAGCCCGCCATTTCAAGACTTGCGCTGTATGAGGACAAGCGCTCAGTTTCCAAGCTGGCGGTTACCGACGACGATGTTATAACCTGCTACGCTCAGTGGACGCCAAACAGCACCGGCACTACCTCTTTTTACGTAAGATACGATGCCAACGGCGGTACGGGCACCATGGCAGACACCAAGGTGGTCTACGGTACCTCTACCGCCACAAGGAAGAATACCTTTACCCGTGAGGGCTACGTTTTCTGCGGCTGGGTGGCACATCGCCGCAACGCCAACCAATGGGCGTACAAAAACCCCGCAGACCTTAGCAGCTTGTGGATAACCACCGGCGAAAGCACCGACGGCTACTTTTTAAAGGCGTATTCCAACGGATGCTCTTTATCGAAAACCACAAGTGTGGATGCCGATATCGTTACCTTCTACGCCGCCTGGGCAAGGGTGGCAGACGGAGTTTATCCCACCTCTGTACCCCAAGGCTCTGCCTTTACCCTTGGGGGTACCGTTGAAAGCACCGCCGGAATGTACGGTGTAAAGGTGCAGGTTTTATCTGCCGACGGCGGCACGGTGGTTGCCGATTATTCGGCGGCACCCTATGCCAATAGCTTTGATTTATCGGCGGCAAGCATTGATTTCAGCGCCCTTGACCTGGGCAGCTATATTTTACAGGTGCAGGCAATA
>JAZUNS010000070.1:0-10202 GCA_045604285.1 Eubacteriales bacterium | reverse complement strand
ATATAGCATGCAGAGGAATAATCCTCAAAATATATATCGCTACTGTCATATCAAACGTCTTCGGTATCGGAATATACGGGAAGTGCGCTGAAAAGCGAAAGCACCAGAGTCAATGCTAACCAGCAAGAAAACAAGCGTATTTTTAACATTGAAAGTCCTCCATATATATACCTGCCGTTTTGTAATTATAAAGACAATTAGCCATATTTATATTTTTATGTGGTTATTATAGCACATCGTTTTTATTTTTTCAAGATTAACAATGAAAGCTATTGCCGATATTTATATTTTCAACGCTTTGCACAAATTTTTAATACTTACATTATACAGCTTGCACAAAAAAAGAAAGCACGCTTTGCCAAAGCAAAGCCTGCTGTTTGTTTTGCATTATTCATCCAATGCCAAAAGTGCGTTAGACCAAATCTGTATCTCGTTAAAGCCAAAGCACATTGAGCCCGGCGTACCCTTGATTTCTATTATGACGTATTCGCCATACAAGGGTTTTCCGGACACGGTATAGATC
Organism: Eubacteriales bacterium; assembly: GCA_045604285.1. Classification (GTDB taxonomy): domain Bacteria; phylum Bacillota; class Clostridia; order Oscillospirales; family CAG-382; genus SIG636. Next base: position 9,679 of record JAZUNS010000070.1, on the reverse strand, counting down.
CTTAAGTATCTTGCGCCCGTATCCATTTTTCCGTTAGTGGTAGAGCCAAGCAACTGCCAATCCTCGCTGCTTTCGGTTTCGCTGACGTAAACGTTAACGCTTGATATGGCATTGTTGGCGACGGTGGAAACCACCTCGGTACCCGACAAGGTCGCCAGTGCGCCTGCGTAAACGTCAACTGCGTTGACGATTGAGCCTTCGCCAAGTTCAAAGTACAAACGCATCGTATCCGTTGTGCCGTCGGTGCTTTGTACAATTACTTTTTCTAAAGGTTTATTGTCGTCATTGGTAGAGGATCTGGTTTTGTCGTTAAGTCTGCCGCTGTGATACTCCGTCCACTGAGCTGTAAAATCAGCACCGGTATCGGTAGAAGTACTTTGAACCAAGGTTTGAGTATTGGTATCACCTTTATAGGTAGCTGCAGAAGAGATATTTCTGTTAGCCAGGTAGCCCATTATGCGGAACTCACTGATCTTTATAGTAACAGAGGGATCCTTAACGGTTATAACAAAGCCCACGTAATTGGCGATGACCGTCGTTTCTGTTTCATAGGAATACTCTATCTCCCTATAAGCTTCGATATCGGTTGCGTAATCACCGCTGATGCTGCTTTTCTTTAGGGTGCCGATTTTTATGCCGTTGATTGTGCCATCGTTTATAATAACCTCATTTTCGCCGGCATAAACGTCAACATTAGTTATGTTGGCATCAAAATCTGCAAAGTAGCCTGCAAAACGCTCTATCTCTACAAAGTTAACCAGATAAAAGCCTACAACCAACGTATTGCTGCCGCTTACCGGGGTGATCGTAAGAGATTGATCTGCATCGGGATAGCCGTCGTTAAGCAAGCCGGTGTGATAAGACTTCCAATTGTTCTCGTTTGCGTTAGAATGATTGCCGTTTACCTGAACGTCTCTGTAAAGAGCGCCGTGCTTTACGTTTGCATAGTTATCATAGATCTTCACCTTAAGTATAAGATGATCGTCGTCACCGGCAACTGCCGCTACTGCATCCCATGCGTCGGAAACAGCGTAGGAGGGATAGGCTTGGATAGCGCTTGCAAACACCTCTATGGTTTGGTTTGCGGTAACGTTACCTTCACCATCCTCAATTTGGTTAAGTGTTATAGGGCTGCCCAGCAGCTCACCGGTGTATTCACCGGGAGCTACGGGATATTTGTAATAATAAGAGCCGTCTGCACCTTGCGCCCAACCGGGTGCTAAGGTAAACTCGGGCATAGTTGCGGTTTCGCCTATGACAGAGCCTGTAACCGCTTGATAATAGGTGGCAAAATCAACGCGTATATAAGCTTCGGTGTTGCCGGTGTTTTGAATTTTGATAGAGGTCTTTTGAAGGCCGTCAAACTCCTCCCCTACTTCGCAATCCACAAAACCGGGAACAAAAACGTTGCTTTTTTGTACCGCCTCGCTCGCTAAGAAGGCAACTGTTACGCCAACCAGCAAAACCGCCGCTATTATGGAAGAAAGGCTAAGACCGAAAAACGTTTTTTTAGTCTTTTTGAACTTGCTTTGACTGCTTATATTTTTCAAATCAAATCCTCCTTCCTGGGCAGATCTGCTACAAACTGTGCCACAGCCGCTTCAGGCAACGTATTTATGGGAGAAGCGCCTGCCCTGTTAACAACAACACTGCTGTTGCCGTCAAGCCAGGGATCCCTATCAAAGGCGTTGATAAATTCAATATCGGGGGACGCATCGGCATAGCCTACGGTGATGTTGCCGCAGCAATCGTTAAGCTTGATGGTTCCGTTGGTAACCTTTATGCCCGTAAGCTTATAACGCCATGACCAATCCGCAACCTCGGTAACGGTGTAGCTACCGTCGGGAACGTCGGTTATGGTAACAGCACCGGTTCCCTTAATGGTAACGCTAAGCTCAATACGCTTGTTGTCCGCCTCGCTGATGCCGATTATCTTAAACAGGAACACCTGCTCGGGGTCGATATTTTCACCGCTTTTAATAATGGTAATCTCACCGTAGCCCGCCTTGGCAACACCAAGGGTCAAGCACACGTAGGTATTAGCGGTATTGATATAAACCATGGTATCCGTTGCGTGTTCGCCTGCATCTTCGGCATTTACGTAGGCAATAACCGTTCTTTCGGTCTGCTTATAACGGGCGCCGCCGATGTAAGAGTTGCCGTTAAGGCCGTCGCTGTAACGGGTATCGTCGGTAGCATAGTCCTCAAACCAACCCGTTGCACGTTCAAACTCGGTGCCTGCCAGCTTCATAGACAAAGCAGCAGGAAGCTTAAGCTTTGTATTAACGCCGTTGGCAAATACGTCGTCTGCCGCAAAGTCTGCCAGGTTACCGTAGATACCGTAGGTTTCGCCGGTAAGCTCGTAAGAGCTGAGGAGCTCTGCATCTACGCCGTTGCTGAGATAGATGCCGCCGCCAACGCCTGCCAAGGTAGAATCCAGATGGTAGGACGTTGTTACGGTATCATCGGGCATACCCTTTGCGTTGTTATAACGAAGGAAGCCGCCGGTCATAACCAGGTCACCGCCCTGGGTAACGGCAACGCCGCCGCCGTTTTTAGCGTTGTTTTTAGTAATATCACTACCGGAAATGGTAACGGTGGATCTGTTTGCATAAACGCCGCCGCCAAAACCGTTAAGTGCGCTGTTGTTTTCGATTAAACCGCCGGAAAGTGTCGCTACGGAATTATCGTACGCCGCAACACCGCCGCCGTTGCCTTCGGTTGCAACGTTGCCGCTTAAAGAGTTAACCTCGGAAGAGCGAGCAGCCTGCTTGGCCATGGTAAACTTAATGCCGCCGGTTATATATGCACCGCCGCCGGATTGCTTTGCGGTATTGTCGGTTAACGAGCCGTTAAGCTGTACCGTAACGTCATCGGTGCTGCTGCCGTAAACTGCATAAATACCGCCGCCGTTGTTGTTAGCGATATTATCGCTTACGGTGCCGTTAATAACGGTTTCGTTAACGGTATTATCGTGGAAGCTTTCGTAAATATAAATGCCGCCGCCGTCGCCCTGACCGTCAACAGCCTCTTCACCGTCAACCGTAATGGCATAGCCGGCTTTGTTATTAGATATATTACCCTCAAGGTCGATAGCCGCTTTTTCAAGGTAAACACCGCCGCCGTTGTGACGGGCAATGTTGTCGGAAATATCGCCGGCTATACTTACCGAGGTGAGAGAAACGTAAAGACCGCCGCCATCCACAATCGCAACGTTGTGAGATATGGCGCCTGCAACGCCCTCATCCTTGGTCATAGAGAACTTTGCGCTTAATACGTAAACGCCGCCGCCGTAATTGGCGATATTGGGTATGGCAGTACCGTCAGCTTTTTCACCAATCGTACCGCCGGAGAAGATAACGCCGCGGGTGTTATCGGAGCTGTAAACGTAGATACCGCCGCCGTTATTGTCTGCCCTGTTGCCCACGATAGTACCACCGGTAATATCGGCATTGCTTTGATGAACGTAAACACCGCCGCCAAGGCCGGTATTAGTATCGTTTAGAACAAGCCTTTCATCGGTAGTGATCAAAGCCTTGTTGTAGCCGATGCAACCGTCGGAAAGGGAGAACTCTGCACCGCTTTGAACAGCCACACCGCCGCCGCGAGCAGCCTTGTTAGCCAGCTCTGCATCCGTATCGCTGCCTATGGTACCGCCGGTGATGGTAACCGTTGCGGGTGAGGAGGACGCCATTATAGCGCCACCGTTTTGGAGTGCCTCATTACCGTAAAGCTCACCGCCCTGGATGGAAACGGTACCTTTCCACGTAGCAATACCGCCGCCGTTGCCCGTACCGCCGTTTGTACCCAATGCACGGTTATATGAAATTACACCGTCTTTAATGGTGGCAGATGCGCCTTCATCGTTAAGGAAGATACCGCCGCCGCCGGAATAAGCAACGTTACGGCTAACGGAAACGCGGGTGGTAACGGGGTTACCGGAAGAATCTGTGCTTTGTGCGGGGTTCATGGTTAACGTGCCTTTGTTGTCAATAAACACGCCGCCGCCCCTATTGGCAGTATTGTAAAGGATTGAACCGCCGGTAAAGGTTGCGCTGCTTTCGTTGGCATAAATGCCGCCGCCGTCTGCGCCTGCAATGTTTTCGGAAATCTCACCGCCCGTCATGTTAAGGGTGAGGTAAGGAGTCATTAAGCAAATAGCGCCGCCGTTGGTAACGGCTTCGTTAGGGGTCTTTGCGCCGTCGGCACCGAAATAGCCGCCAATGGTACCGCCTGTAATGTTTATGGTGTAAGCCTTATTGAAGGAGGATGCGTAGATCGCACCGCCATAGCCTGCAGTCAACTTTGTTTCTACACCGTTAACGTAGGTATAGCCCGCTTTGTTGTTGTAGATCTGACCTTCTTTAAGCTCTATACCGTATTCAAAATAATCGTTGCTGTTTTCTTCGCTGTAGAAATATATACCGCCGCCCTCAATGCTTGCGTAGTTATTATAAATTTTGGAACCCTCAAGCACAAGCTTAAAAGGTATCTTATAGCCCGGGTCCAGGTTTGCAGCACTTCTGCAATGGAAGCTGATTGCGCCGCCACGCTGGGCAGTGTTTTCAAAGAAAGAAACGGTGTCATCCAAGGTCAAGGACAAGTCGTCGGGCAGCTTACCGTTTGTATTGCTGTAATTCTGCATTGCGATGCCGCCGCCTCTGCCTACGGCAGAATTGTTGTGGAAAGCAGAATTGGTAATAACTATGGTTGCTTCGTTATATATACCGCCGCCGCTGCCGGAACCACCGTTAGAGCCTGCGTTGTTTACTTGATTATCATAAAATTGGCAACCGTCTATATAGAGTGCAGAGGCTTCAACGTAATACGCCGCATCATAGCTTTTAGTAGCGGAAGAACCGCTGTACACCTCGCCGTTTTTATAGCTGGTACCGGCATTCCAGTAAATACCGCCGCCGTTGATAGCGGTGCCGTTTATATTGTTATTTTGGTTGCCGTTGAAGGTACAGCCTGTAAGCCTCATAACAAGGGCAACCTTACCTTCGGTTTTTATGGCTGCGCCATAGGCAGCACCGGTGCCCGTGTAATTATTTTCATTACCTTCAAAATTAACGTTTCTTATATCGAAATTAGAAATGGCAGTAGCGTGGGTAACTAAAGTGCCGCCGTTTAGCTTTTGCAGGTTGTAGGCAACACCGTCGCCGTTTACCATTATGGCAGAGCCTGCGCCTGCTTCACATCCAACGGCAGAACCGCCGTTCCAGCTGATGGAGGATATCAGACCACCTACGTATATAGCGCCGCCCTCGCTACGGGAACTGTTGGGGGCGGTCGCAAAACAAGTGTTAAAATCACAGCCATCCAAAACTATGGAGCTTGCCTTTAACACTCCTGTTTCACCATCAATGCAAACGCCGCCGCCATACTTTGCGGTTGCCGAACAATTGGTAAAAGTGCTATTGGAAAAATCAAGAGTGCCGTAGGTTGAAGGTGCAACGTAAATGCCGCCGCCTAAGGTACCTTGATTGCCGGTCAAGGTGCAGTTATTTACTTCAAACGTTCTTAATGCATTAGCAGAATTAACGACGTAAATGCCGCCGCCCTCTGCCGTAGCAATATTGTTAGTTATGCTTACGTTATTGACGTTTAAGTTTACCGGAGCTGCCGATTCGGTATACACATATATACCGGCGCCCCACACCCCGGTGTTGCCCGATATGGTAGTAGTGGTGGTGCTGTTGCCGATGTTAATGGTAAGGCCGCCTGTTCCCGCACCGCTGTTATTGCCGATATATATACCGCCGCCGCCTTCTTTAGGGGATTTGTTATTTGAAATAGTGCACCCCGTTATATTTGCGGCGTTAACCAATGATCGGTTAAAGAAAATGCCTGCGCCGTTCTTTACGGTAGTTTGGTTTTCGGTGATGGTGCCGCCGGTTATTGAAAAGGTCTTAACGGCACCGCACCAAATCCCGCCGCCGTTACCGCCGCTGTTTACGTTGTAAGATACCTCACCACCGCTCATTTTAAAAACGGTGGTTCCTGCTGCAGAGGAAGGGCCAAGGTACACGCCTGCGCCACTGGTGGTTGCGGTGTTTGCATAATCTGCACTGCCGCCTATGGTGCCGCTGTTTAAATTAAAGGTGCCGTTTTCAACACGAATGCCGCCGCCGTTCGATGCAGAACAAGTTCTTATATCACTGCTGTTGAAATGGAGAGTAGAATCGCTGCCAACGTAAAGGCCGCCGCCGGAACCTCCCTTAGCAGAACAGTTGGAAATAGTAACGTTGGTAAGAGTTATCGTGCAACTACCGCTAACGTGGATAGCGCCGCCATTAACTGCATGACAATTATCTATGGTAGAGTTTGTAATTTTTATAGTGCCGCCGGTAGCTCTGATAGCGCCACCGTTTTTAGAAGTATTGTTATTATTTAAAAGCTTTGTTTTATTAATAAGCAAAGTGCCGCCCGACATCGTGATAATAGAATTTACTACATCAGGTGCATTTCGACCGGTAACCGTCAAATAATCGCTCTGTCCGTCAAGAATCAAACGCCCGCTTTTCAAATTAAACATCGGGCCGGTTAACGGTCTATCATACTCATCTTCATTTCTACGGAGTGCATAGTTGCCGTTTGTGCAAATGACAGCCAAATTAGCGCCATTAACATTAACAACGCTAACCGATGCAGCTTCGCCGCTTTTAGGGCGGAAATAAGAATACGCCACTGCAGATTTTGTGCAGCTAGTGCTATAATTGCAAGTACCCGAAACAGAAAACGGCCAAACAGAATTACCGCTTGTTAATTCGCGCGTGTTGAAAATGTTATGAGTGGAGCACAAGTTCATAGCACCATCGTAAGTCATAGCAACGCCGTCAGGAGCGGTATACGTAGCCTTGGTGCCTACTGTAGGAACGTCGGGAGTTATAGCTTTGGTGTCAACTTCTGTTGCGGGGGCGTTGGTAGGCGCAGCTACGGGTGCATCGTGCTCCGTGCATACGGAATCGGAACAGTCATCATGCTGTTCTACTACCGTATTTTCAACTACTGCATCGGTCGCAACATCATCCTCTATAACGATAAGACCGCTATCGACAAGGCTTGCGTCACCGCTTACTACCTTGCCGTCACGAATAACAACCGTGCTGTCATCTATTACGTAGTTTTCTTTTGTATAAATCCCATCGGTCGCAACGCCGGAAATTCCGCTGGCTGCAGCGGTTATCAGCGTTGCCGATAGCAAGGATGAAAGTATACGTTTAAACATAAAACGCCTCCAAATAATAAACAAATATTGGGATAGCCGCCGAAATTGCGCTAAAAGCACCTAAAAATAAGCGCAGGCGGGCAAAGACATGTTCCTTGCCCGCCAAAAGCTTGTTAAATTAATATCAAATATGCTTTAAGCGTGCAAGTACACCGTTGGTTACGCAAAACGCTTAACTAATGACCTGCTCCTCTTCATCGTTCCTTCTACGCTTGCCCAACAGAAGGAAGAACACACATCCAACGCATACGCAGGCAGCGATGCCGCAATATACGATGATGTTATCGTCGCCGGTTTCGGGGGGCTTGGGGTCGTCGGGACCTATGGGGAACTCTTCTACACGGAACTGCCAATCCAAAAAGCCTATGGCGTTTTGATACTCGTTCCCCAGGGTGAGGGGCACGTCCAAGGTAACGTCAAGAGTAACCTCTGCACCGGAGTAGAAGGTGCCAAGCAGTACCCACTCGGTAAGACCGTCGGTCTCGTTAGCGGGGGCTTTAAACAGCTCTTCCCCGTCACGAACGGTAACGGTAAGGTCAAGCTGGGAAAGGAATGCATCGTTAGCTTCGGGCGTTACGTAGCTTTCGGTAAGCTCGTTTTCGGGGGTGGGGCCCAACGCACGCATGTAGATGTCTACCTTTACGCCGTGTTCGGGATCGTTTACTATATAGACCTGCTGGGTAATGCTATCCCCCGGCATTACGCCTTTAAAGTCGGTAAACAAGTCAGTAGGAGAGTACTTGCTGCCCGGTTCAAATATAAATTCTTTTGCGTTGCCGTCATAAGTGACCAGCCCTGCCGCAGAAGCATTGATAGCCGTTGCTACCGCTAAAGAAAGGCAAAGTATACACGTTAACAGAGTTTTTAAAGTTCTGTTCATAACATTACCTCCAACGAAAATATACGATAAGCAGAGTCTATTGAACAACCTCTACTTCTTGATACGCCCAAATCTGGACCTCGGATATAGCCACGGCAACATCATCCGTATTGCCTGTGTATATCTGAATTATAACGTAGTTACCGGTGCCGTCGCCGTTCACCTCATAGTTTTTCAACGCTGAGGTACCGCTAATATTTGTAGACGTAAACGCACCCATATTTGTAGCGCCTGAAGTGCTTTCGGAATTGCTTACAAATACAAGATACTCGCCCGCTGCGGGATAACCGCGGTTAAAAGAAATGGTTTCATCCCTATCATTAAAGAAAGTGTTTACCTTTGCTACTTTCATACTTTCGGGCAGTTTGAAAATTATTTGCCAGCTACCTGCACCGATAGCATCCCAAGAGCCGTAAACGAGCTCAACATCCGTGGTTACCGTGTTTGTATATCCCGTGGGGGTAACGCCGTCGTTAAGCTTACCGGTGTGATAAGCCGTCCAGTTAGCTTCGCCGTAGCTACCCGTTCCGTTAGCCGCACAGCTAACACCCTTGTAGGTACTTTGAGAAGCTACGTTTACAAGCTGTGTTACGGTAGTAACGTTTTTATTAGCTCCAAAACCATAAACCTCAATCTCACCAAAAGAGACTACGTGGGTCATATCTATTTTGAGAATTACGTAGGTCCCTGTGACAGCTTGATAAGCCTTGGGGGTAGAAACGCTATAGATCTTTACTTTGCCGTCGGTAGAGCCGGAATACGTCTGCGCTTGCGCCTCGCTGCAAATACCCAGCGATGCGGTAGCGCTTTCGGAATCACCAACAAAAAACTCAATAGACGGAGGAAAGTGACGGTTGCTGTTAGCATCTGTTCTGTCGGTTGCATAAACCAATACGCTTTTGACATCTATTTCTTCCGCCAATTTAACGTATATATAAGCGTAACCGTCAGAAGCAACCGTGCCGCCGTTTACATAGTCAGTGGTGCTCTCCCAAAATTCAACAATACATTGTGTTTGTTTTTCTGAAGCTTGGGTAGGCAGAACACCGTCATTCAAAATTCCGCTGTGATATTTATCAAAATATGCACTTGCCGCAGCAGTTGAAGTAAAAGAGCCATCTCCCCACTGAACAGCTACGTCGTTAATGGTACCGTTGTGGTTAGAGGCGATTTCATTGCTCCCTCTATACTGCGCCGTCCTTGCGTAGGACCCGTAAACGCCATCCTGAACAGTCAAAACGCCTTCTTGTGAAATGCCCGTTACAACACTGCCTGCATCAACGCCCCAAGCGTACATTACCGCATCGGTAGGATCGGCCTGAATCGCTTCTGCAAAAATTTCCACTACCTGATATTTGTTAGCCGCCTCGTCATAAACCAAGGTCATTTCCGACGCCAACATATTAGGCGTACTTTCACCTGCAAGCACGGGCTTTGTGTAATAATAGTAGCCGTCAGCGCCCAACACCCAATCGGGAGCAAGCACAAAGGAGGGTACCTCTGCCCCTGCGGCAACGATATTGCCTTGGGAATTTTGATAATAGCTTGCCAAATCGACTCTTAAATAT
>JAZUNS010000069.1:0-4729 GCA_045604285.1 Eubacteriales bacterium | reverse complement strand
GAAGCCGCAAGGCTTCAATATCACTTTCGCAAAGCGAAAATATCACGCTGACGATAGTCAGCATATCACTTTACAGACAAAAAAGAGAAGAATCGTTAATATACGAATCTTCTCTTTTTCTGTTGTTAGTGGGTTTGGGCTGCTGCCCAACTGAATTTGTGCATACAAATGCGATGCTGGTTCTCAATAAGATTTGAAAGAATTTTCAAATTCTCCGTTAAGGATAACACACATTTCGGCATCCCTTTATTCTTTGTAAAAGCGGCTTACAGCATAGGTTTAACACACCGCTGTAAGCCGCTTTCGTTTATTTAAGGGTGGATATTTCCTTCTCTGCGTTTATGCAGTCACCTTCCATCCACAGCTCAAAATGCAGATGCGCAGGGTCGGCTATCTCTAAAATAGCGCTTTGTCCCACTGTGCCTATAACGTCGCCGGCTGTAACCTCTGCCCCAAGCACCGTGCCGTCGGGCAAGGTCTCGGCAAGATTTTTGTATACCGAAACCAAACCCGCATTGTGGGTTATCTCAACGGTAGTGCCCATAAAAGGGTCTTTTTCTATCTTGCTTATAATGCCGTCGGTATACGCAAGTACGCTTGCGCCTAATTCCGCCTTTATATCAACGCCGCCGTGGGTACGAAAATCCTGCATGGTCTCGGAAAAAACAAGGGCGTCCGCATAGTATCCCTTAAGCACCTCGCCATCCACGGGTCTCTTGTAGGTCGCTACCTGAGGTTGGGTGGTGTCATCGCTTTCGTCGGATTCCGGCATTGTTATTTCATCGGTAACGCCGGAAACGTCGTTACCTACAGGCTTTTTATCCTCTTGCATAACGTTGTTGCTGTCAGATATATCCGGCACGTTAAGGGATATGTCGGGCAGGCTGATATCTGATACGCTGAAGTCGTCCACCGTCTGCTGTACCTTGTTTGTGGTGGAGATCATGCTGACGGTAAGCATCGCAACCATGCACAGGGCAATTCCCATGTAAATGGCTGATACAGAGTTTTTGGAAAGCCCCTTTCTTTTGCGGGGCTTCTTTTCTTTCTTTTCATCGTCATCGGGGTTAACGGGTAATAGCTTTTTGTTGTCGTCCATATAAAATCCTCCGGAAAAATTTTTGCCCGTGCTTTTGGGCTTTACCCTATTTTGCACACTCCGAAGGAAAAATATTCTGTCAAACCATTATTTTAGCTGTGGGCCCCGTATAAAACGGTATCGGGATAAAAATAGCCTAATATCTCGCTGTAGTCTTTCCCCTCTGCCGCCATAAGCATGGCGCTGCAACGGGACATTCCGTAGCCGCTTCCGCTGCCGTAGCAGATAACGGAAAAACCGCTTTCTGTAGCGGTAACGGTAAAGCAAAGGCTGTCAAGCCCAAGCCTTGCGGCAAAGGTAACGCCGCTTAGCTCTTTATCTGCAAGTATTAGAGTTTCAACTCGGTCGCTTTTGGAAAAACTCATCTCCCCAACCCAGTCCTTGTGGTCTGCATCAAGCTTAACCTCGGGGAACGCTGCGGCAAACGCCTCCTTGGTAAAAGTGTAATATGTTTTATAGCAGTCAAACGAGCTTTCATCCTCTACCGGCAGCGATGTAAGGTACGGATACTTCTTGCCGTAGCTTTCGGTGTTCATGCAGGAGGATAAATGGCTTAAGCCCAATATCGGCGCCCCGTTGTGGCAAAGTATTTGTCCCTTGGTGTCGGCAACGGCTTGTACACAGCCTTGATATGCAGTATCTGCCAAGGGTGTGCAGCATCCGTTGCTTGTACAAATATCGTAGCCCTCGTGTATGGGATTGTTTTTGCGGTTCAGCGCCAAAGAGCGCAACGCAACGGCTTGCGCCTTAAGCGCCTCCTTTGGTGCGTCCTCCGCCATTACACCGCCTAATGCCAGCGCCGTGTAATTCTCAAGAGTAAGGCGGCATACGGTATTGGTTGCTTCAATATAAACTATCACGTCTGTATCCTCCGTTTCATAGTAATTATTTTGGTCTTTCGCTTCTTCCGCACTTGTTTCGGCAGCGTAAACTTCCTTCTTGTCACCGTAAAATTTTAAACCCGGAAGCATTGCGCACCACAAGGTTAAAACAAAAAACAGCATTGCGTATCGTTTCATCATTTGTCCTCCTTCTTCGGGGTGTTGATAAAATATATGCCATCGGCATTTTTTTAATAACCCAATAAAAAGCCCTTTACATAAATTGGTTTTTGGTGTATAATTGGTTGAAGCTTGGACATATAAAGGAAGTATTTTAATGTATTACAAAACAATTTACCGTGCGGTTTTGCTTTTTTCCATAATTGCGGCAGTAATCGCCGGCGTTTTTATGACGGTAAGTCTATCTCACAATTCCGATATTGACGGCCTTAACGTATACAGCTCTGCCAACGTAGAGTATTACGGTCTTGTTGCATGGCTGTTTGGCATTTGTGCCGTAGGCTATGTAGTTGCGCTGGTGTTTATCGGCAAAAGGTTTGATAAAAAGACAGACTTTGGTACAAACGGCTCTCGTCTTGCCTACGGAATTATGGGCTGCGTTTCCGCTGCGTTGGCTTTGTTTTGCATAGGTAGAGAGTTTTTTGTGGGCGGCGGCTATTACCACGGCAATATGTACGTCATTTTTTCAGAGGTGCGAGAAGGTAACCTTGTTACCAAGGAAGTATCCTGGCTTTATCTTGCCTTTTTGATTACTCTTGTATGCTCTGCCGTGTTCTTCTTCTATGCTGCTTTTTCCGATAAAAAAGGCAACCGCATGGCTCTTAGAGGCGATGGCTTTGCAGCGCTGTCCACCCTTCCTTCCGTTGCCTTGGCGTTAAAAACAATTTACGATTTTTTGCTTCAAAGCGGCAACGGCTACGGCGCTCTTTATAATTATCACCTTTTAAGTATAGGCTTTATACTGCTGTTTTCCGTTAACGAAACTCGCTTTCACCTTAAAAAGGCAAGCCCTTCCGTTTACGTTTTCTTCGGGCTGGTCAGCGGTATAACTACTATAATTTTCAGTATTCCCGCCCTTGCGTTGTTCCTTACGGGCAAGGCAGGCGCCAACTGGCATCCCGCTTTTTGTGCTGTGGATATGGTAATTGTTGTGTATATTTATTACCGCTTGTTTACGCTGAAGGTGCATGAGGTTGAAAGAAAAAAGAAAACTGCCGAGTACGCCAACGCCTTTGGGGATGAGGCAATAGCCGATGACGAGGGGCAAGAGCCCCTTGGTTAAAGGAAAGTTTTTTTAAAAAAGCTATTGCTTTTTGGTAAAAGCTGTGGTATAATGCCGTAGGATGAGAAAAAGTGCTCAAGGAGGTGTAACAAGCTTTGGGCATAAAAATAAGAAACGCAGCCTTGAAGCTGTTTAGCATAATCTTATGTTGGGCTCTGCTTGTTGTTCCTTGTACGTATCTCATTTTAAAGGATTTTAACGCTTCTGTTGGTGTAAATACCACGGTTACCACGCCTGTTATTATTCCTTCTGCGCCCGTCAGCGGCACGGAAGCGGCAGGCTCCATTGATGCAAGCAACGACCTGCCCACGCAGGATTTATACGAAAACAGCGATATTATTATAAGCAACCCCGCAGATAAAACCTTGTCCTCCCTTAAGCCTACGGATATAGAGGCGGCGGCAGGCAAGGCACCCGAGCTTTTCAAGCCCCCCGTTGTGGTGGTGCCTGAAGAGCCTAAGGAGCCGGAAAATACGGATAAGGAAGATGATAAAGATACTTCCGGTACCGTAACAGCTCCCGAAAGCGGTAATATTAACGACAACAACGGCAGTGCAGGCTTCTACGGCGACCACGCCCTGCTTGTTCAGCCTGACGGTTCAAACTTTATTTACTATGACCAAACTTGGGATGCTTACGCTTCCCACCCCTACGGTAGTAAAACCATAGGTGGCTACGGTTGCGGTCCTACCTCCATGGCAATGGTTGTAAGCAACCTTACCAACACGATCATCACTCCCGACGATATGGGTGATTGGTCTGCAAGCCACGGCTATTTTGTTAACGGCAGAGGTACTGCATACGGCTTGTTCCCCGCTGTTTCTGCCATGTACGGCATTGATTGCGAAACTATCAGCAGCAGCGATAAGCAAGCGGTTGTTTCCGCTCTTAAAGAAGGCAAGCTGCTTTTGACGGTTGTTGGCAGAGGTGATTTCACTATCGGCAGACATTTTCTGTTGATCAGAGGCATCACAGAGGACGGCAAGCTTTTGTTAGCTGACAGCGGTAAGTACGAAAACTGCTTGACCGAGTGGGATTATGACAGAGTTGTCAGACAAATCAGCGGCGGTCAGTTTTGGGTGTTCAGCTAAACACAATTTATGACAAACACGCCCCCTGTAAAAGGGGGGCTAATATAAGCCGGTGTGATGGAATTGGCAGACGTGCTGGACTCAAAATCCAGTGGTAGCGATACCGTGCGGGTTCGACCCCCGCCACCGGCACCAGAAAAGAACCCACATTTGTCTACGACAAGTGTGGGTTCTTTTCAATGAAATAAATCCCTTGCGGGATTTGTGAAATAACGCTTCGCGTTATGAAATAGCTGACGCTATGAAATACGCTGCGGCGTATGGGGGATTTATTTTATTTCACATTTTGCCGCTAAGGCAAAATATTTCATAATCCAAAGGATTATTTCATATTACGTAGCAATATTTCATTAAATATGCTATGATATTTGTAGAGGTGAGGATAATGAAAGAAAATAAGCTCGTTGAATTATCT
>JAZUNS010000068.1:0-6442 GCA_045604285.1 Eubacteriales bacterium | reverse complement strand
TCATTGCGTAGTAGTCGAATACGATAAACAAGATTCTGTTGTAGATAAACCAATAAGCTCTGCCGTTGGTATCTTCAAAGGCGCCGCTTATCTTCTTGCCCGCAAGGCTGCCGGAATCAACGGTAAACAAAGCGTTGGAAGGCTCGTTTGCGTACTGAGAATAGCCGTTAGTGGACAAATAGTTGCTTATTCTTGCAGAGGTCTGAGTATAGCCGTTATCGGGGTAGTTAGCGGTTATACGGAAGTATTCGGAGGATGCCCAGAACTGAGTATAGTTGGGGTCGTCATCCATCATGCTGTCAAAAAGATCGTGGTTGCCTACGGTAGCGGCGTAGGTGTACTTTTTGATTATGTCATAGTCGTAATATTCCTGCCAAAAACCGTATCTGTCGCCGGAGGAAACAACGTCGCCGGTGTTGAAGTAAAGACCGATATCGTACTTAGCAAGTGCGCTTACGTAGTCGATAGAGGACTGATACTTTTTAGCCTTGGTTTCGTTCTTGCTTACGTGCATATCGGAAAGCCAAAGTATAGAAAATTCATCCTGACCTGCGGTTTTAAAAGCGTAGGTTTCGGAATAACCGCCCTCGCCGTCACAGATTCTGTAGATGTAATCGGTGTCGGGGGTAAGACCGGAAAGCTCTGCACCGTAGTTAAGGAAGGGGGTGTTGTGGTATTCGGGACCGATAGCTATGGTAGTGGATCTGTCCATAAACCACAAATAATCGTCATCGTCATAGGTGCCTACAACCTTCTTTGCCTTGGCAAAAGAGGTGTCGCTTGCGGTGGTGTACTCAACGTAGCAATCTGTATATGTGAAATCAGAGTGCCAGCTGATGTTCATTTGGGTTTCCATATTCTCACCGGGGTTGGTAACTATCATATACACGTGCTCGGTGGCTGCTGCAGAGGCAGTAAAGCTTATCGCGCTGAAGCAGGGTATACAAAGTGCCAGGGTAAGAAGCAGGGCTAACAGTTTTTTCATAAAAACCTACCTTTCTGCAGAACATTCGTCTGCTTCCTTCTTTATTAGATATAAGAATTATATCAAACAACACCTTTACTGTCAAGGCGGAACGGGCATAAATTAAAGAAAAATTGAAGCCAAAACAAACGGGTTGCCCATTGGGCAACCCGTCAGGCTGATGACAAACCTTGTCATCAGCCTGGC
The DNA here is from genome assembly GCA_045604285.1 of Eubacteriales bacterium. Taxonomy (GTDB): domain Bacteria; phylum Bacillota; class Clostridia; order Oscillospirales; family CAG-382; genus SIG636. The sequence goes on along the minus strand of JAZUNS010000068.1, from coordinate 5,271 downwards.
AGAGTACTGAGAAAGAGTGCAGACGAAACAAACCGAGGCGAGAACTGTACTAAGTACTGTGAGCCGAGGTTTGTTTTGAACGGAAAATATGATAAAATGCAGAAAAGTCGGGAAGAATTTCCCGACTTTTCAACTTTGTTATAATTGATTTTTTATGTTTTTCGTGTTCTGCGCCTTTGTCAGCGCTCTGATGGTTCGCAACGTGTGTTGCGAACCATTTTTTTACAACTGCTTTATTTATTTCTCTGCAGGGAATTTGTCTATGATCAATGCGTCATACTTAAGTATCTGGGCAGCGTCAAGGCTGTTAACCTTGCCGTCACCGTTTACGTCGCCTGCAAGCAGCGCTTCATCGGAAAGCTGTATCATCAATGCGTCATGCTTAAGTATCTGTGCAGCGTCAAGGCTGTTTATCTTGTCGTCGCCGTTTACGTCGCCGTAAACAACTTCAACAACGTCTTCAGAGGAGCTGCTTTCGGAGGAGGTATCCTCAGAGCTGTCATCTTCTATGCAGCCTTCTGCACCGTAAGCGGCAATTTCGTCCAACTGAACTATATAGCCTCTGGAGCCGTCTGCTCTTGCGGTGTTAAGAATTACTCTCAAACCAACTACGTTTTCAACGGGCTGGCTAAAGGTGGCGGTAACGTTGTAGAACTGGTTGTAATTGGTAACGCCGTTATCCTCGGTGTAAAGAGGTGCGCCTTCAATGGGAGTATCTACGATAGTTACGTCCATAAGCTGATAAGAAACGCCGTCGGTGGAAACGTAAACGGACGCAAGGTTGCAATGTCTGTTAACGGAGGAAAGCTCATTAACCTTACGTACACCCTTTAAAACTATAGAGGCAATCTCTCTGCCGCCGTTAAGGGTAAAGTCAATGATGTTTTCCTGATAGGTGCCGTTAAGCTCAACGGTGTAGCCTATCATACCGCCTACGGTAAGCATATCTACGGGACGTGCAACGCCGTCGGTAAGAAGAACCTTGTTATCGTCCTTGCAAACACCCTGGAAGCCGTTCATGGAGGTGTAGGTGTAGCTTTCACCAAGAAGTCTGTTGCCGCCGTAAACGGGGGTATAGCTGCTGCCGGAGGAATCATCGCCGGAGTCTTCTTCTTCTTTTTCAACGTAAATTGCTTTGGTGGTGATATCGCCTTGAACGTTTCTTATGTTTTTATCCCAACCGGCAAATTCGTAGCCTTCAACCTCGGGAGCTTCGGGAGCAACCGCATCAGTACCTGCAGAAACGGTAACCGTTACTATATCGGCGCCGTCTTTAGTTTGGAATTCTACGGTATAAACGTTGGTAAGTATATCAAATGTGCTAACGGCTTCTTCGCTGTCGCCGTTGTATACGGTAACCTTGCCGCCGCGGGGGACGTTTTCCCACCAATTAAGCTCGTTGCCATTATTGTCGGTAACAACGACCTCAGCGTTAAGGATGGCATCGTCAAGCTCTTTAACGGTAACGCCGTTTTCAAAGGTTGCGCCCTGTGCGTTTATGGAAAACTCCTTGCCGCTTGCAAAAATAATGCCTTCGGGAGCGGTATCGTTGAAATTAGCGGAAGCTATAGCGTAAATAGCGTTGTTGTTTATTCTGTCAAGGGTAATAAAGTTGTTGTTGAAAAATTCTTTTTCACATACAATAACCGCATCGTAATCGCCGGTGCTGTCTGTGCCGGAAATTTCACCGTTAACGCTGTAAAATTCGCCGTATTGCGCCTTAAGACCGTATACGTTTTTGCTGCCCAAGTTGGCTGCAATGGCATCTGCCTGAGCATTATAGGCTTCAACGCTGGTGTAGAATGCTGCGCCGTCAACCGCTGCGGCAGGGTCTATATCTATAGAGATGTAGCCTGCGCCGTTTTCGCGTTCACCGCCTGCAACAAAGGTAGCTTCGGTAAGGTCTAACCACGTAGCTACGCCTGCACCAAGAACCAAACCGTAGTTCTTGTAGGTATCGTATACGTACATTTCGTAGTCGGTAAAGTCTATTTCGTGGGCTGCGTAGTCAGCAGAAGGAGAAGAACAAAGGGCTTCTGCATTGTTAAATACGTAGTGGCCAACTTCCTTTGCCTTGGGCTTTTCTCTCTTGGGTACGGTGAAAGAATCGTAGCGGGAATAGGGGGTAGAGGAGAGCATTTCGTAAACAAGGCAGTTAAAGGTAAGACCGTTTTCGTCAACGTCTATAACAAGACCGCCAACGGTGGTACCGGAAACGGAATACTGCTTTACTGCAAAGCCTGCTGCATCCTTTGCGTCAAAGTTTTGAGGTCTGGAAAGACAGGGTGCCTGGATGATGTAGGTGCCCTTGTCGGGGTCGGAGCTTACTGCACCGTCATAAATTGCATTGGTGCGGAGGTATACGTGGTTGTCACCTGCAAGGTACATATCCACGCCGTATTTATCAAAGAAATCGCCAAAGTAGTCATAGTCTACAGCGCCGTAGTCTCTAAAAGCACCGCCGCCGCCGTTAACAAGGTTAATGTGGTTTGCACATACTATGTAATCGTATTTGCCGTAGTTTTCTTCAATAACCTTGCCTGCCCATTCAAAGGCGTTTTTGGTATCCTCGGCAAACATCATGCAATAATAGTCAAAGATTATAAAGAGAATGCCGTTGTAGTTAAACCAGTACATTCTGCCGTCGGTGTTATCCATGGCGCCGGTTATCTGCTTGCCGCTGTGTACGCCTGCACTTACGTCGATCATGTAGTTAGCGGATTGGCTTGCGTAATCGGTGTAGCTGTCAGCGGAAAGATAGCCGTTGATACGCTGAGAGGAAGCGGTAAAGCCGTTTCTGGGGTGGTTATAAACAACTTCAAAATACTGACCGGATTTCCAATACTGGGTGTAATAGGTGGTATCGTCGTCCATGATGCTGTCGTAAACGTCGTGGTTGCCTATTACGTTTGCAATCATATAGTTTTTGGTAAAATCCTGCTCGGAAATGGTAAGCCAGTCGCCGTATCTGTCGCCGCTGGTGGTAGAGTCACCGGTGGAGAATTGGAAAGCAACGTCGTACTTGGCCTGGGTTTCAGCATATTTAAACATATTGACCCATGCGTTAAGTCTGCCGGTATAGCCTGCGTTAACGTGGGCGTCACTCATCCATATAATGGAATATTCGTCTGCGCCTGCGGTTTTAAAGCTGTAGGTGTCGGAATAACCGCCGTCACCGTCGCAAACTCTGTAAATATAGTCGGTGTCGGGGGTAAGACCTTCAAGCTCTATGCCCCAATCAAGGAACTTAGTGCCAAAACGGCTGTCGGAGAGGTTGTTTGTGGTAAGTCTGTTGAAGAACCACAAATACTTTTGGTCGTCGTAAGCGCCGTCAGCACGTACAGCGTGCATAAAGGTCTTATCGTCGGCGGTGGTATACTCTACGTAGCAGTTTGTGTAGAGGTAATCGGAATGAAAGCCTATGCGCATTTCTGTGCGGCAATCCTCACCGGGGTTGGTCATTATCATGTAAACGTGAGAGGAAGTGCCTGCCTCCTCAGCCGTACCGATAACCCCTGCGGGAATTACGGATACACACATAATAAGCGTAAGCATAAAAGCGAGAAAACGTTTCATTTTGTTCATAACTTTTCCTTTCTTAACGCCTTATCTGTATTTAACGGCAGCGTACGATAACCATACGCTGCCGTCTTTTATAAAAGAGTTATTCAGCGCCTTCCTGAACGGGGAACTTGTCGATTATAAGTGCATCGTACTTAAGAATCTGCGCTGCGTCAAGGCTGTTAACCTTGCCGTCGCCGTTAACGTCGGCAGCCATAAGCTGTTCGTCGGAAAGCGTTATCATCATTGCGTCGTGCTTCAGTACCTGTGCAGCGTCAAGACTGTTTATCTTGCCGTCACCGTTTACGTCGCCGTAAACAACGCTTAATTCGTACAAAGCCTTAATGGTGATGTCTGCAGTTACTGCGCTTGTATCGGTATCCCAACCGATAAAGTCGTAGCCTTCAACTGCGGGAGCTTCAATAAGGTCTGCAGCATGACCGGAGAGAACCTTGTTACTGCCGAGATATGCATCGTCAAAGCCGTAGTAAGTTACGGTGTGGAAGGTGTATTCGGGATTGGTGTATTCTTCGTCAACGCTGTTAATAGCTGCCTGCGCCCAGTCTAAAGTGAATTTGTAGCCGATAACGAGAACGTCTGCAAGAAGCTCAGCCGTACCGCTGCCGCCCATAAGAACTACGGTAGTATCAGAGGTGGGGGTGTCTTTCTTGGGAACGCCGGTCTCGCTGTTGATTTCGGTAATAACGTAGGTGCCGTCCTCCTGCTCGGTGGCTATCCATACCGTGTTGTAGGCAAAGGACCAACCGCCGTTAGCTATGGTAGCGCCGTATGTGGGGGTGTAAGCGTAAAGACCTTCGGCAGAGTATTTCATGTTATAACCGCCGGAAAGCTCTTGCATTAAATAAGTGGAAGACTCGTCCATCTTGTAGATAAGCTCAGCGTTTGCAAGTCTTGTCCAGCCGCTCATGCCGTTGTAACGGATCTTGCCCCAAATACCGTCAGCCGCATAAACCTCTACTACAGAGTCAGCGGGGATGGTGGTAAGTACGGTGGAGGTAAGATCAGTGGTTTCGTAAAGAGAAACTTCTTCGCCCAGCTCGTAAATGCCGGGGGTAGCGTCTGCATAACGAACCTTCTTGGGGATATTAAAGGTTTCATAAACCGCATAGTCAGAACCGTCGCCGGTAGCCATAGCTGCGGTAAGGTGCAAACCGTCGCCGTCAACGTCGATCATAACGCCGCCCAGGTAATCCGCATTGGAATATCTGTTAACGCCAACGCCCTGTGCGCCGGTGTAAAGGGGATAGGTAGAGGTGTTGGTAATAGCGGGAGCCTGAAGAATATAGGTGCCCTTTTCGGGGTCGGTGTTAACTGCGCCGTTAACAAGAGAATCGGTACGGAAATAAATGTGGTTGTCACCGCAGAAGAACACGTCAACGTTAGCGGTGTCAAGGAAGTTCTGGTAACGGTCGTAATATCTGCTGTTGCCGCCGTCACCCCAGAAAATGTTAAGGTGTTCGGTAGCAAAAAGGTAATCGTAATTGCCTTTGTTGGCTTCGATAACCTCATAAGCCCAGTTAAAGGCGTTGCCTATTTCGGCATTGTAGGTCATTGCGTAGTAGTCGAATACGATAAACAAGATTCTGTTGTAGATAAACCAATAAGCTCTGCCGTTGGTATCTTCAAAGGCGCCGCTTATCTTCTTGCCCGCAAGGCTGCCGGAATCAACGGTAAACAAAGCGTTGGAAG
>JAZUNS010000067.1:0-4608 GCA_045604285.1 Eubacteriales bacterium | reverse complement strand
TTTGAACGAAAAATTACGATAAATTGCAGAAAAGTCGGGAAGCTTTCCCGACTTTTCAACTTTTTTTGTAATTGATTTTTTATATTTTTCGTGTTCTGTACCTTTGTCAGCGGTCTGAGTCAGAACCACCGGTTTAACCGGTGGTTGTGACTTTGTTATGCTTAAAAGCTTAGTTTGTAATTTTCAGTTCAAGCTGCAGCAGGTCTGCCGCCGAAACAAGCTTGTCACTGTTAAAGTCAACAGCTATGTGATAAATACCTTCCAGCTTGCCCGTGCCCAAAATATATTTTTCAACGCACAGATAGTCTGCGGCGCTTATTACGCCGTCGGTATTACAGTCACCGCCGACGATTGCCACTACGGAGGGGCTGCCCTCGGAGGTTGAAACACCCTTTACGGTATATCCCGTTGCAATAACGCCCGTATTGGATATAGCCGTTGTGCCGTCGGCACCGTAAACGGCTATGTCACATTGGAAATACGCCTTAAGCGCAGAAATCTTCATGCCTGCGGGCAGAGTTGTAAGGTAACCGTTTACTCTATCCAACTGATAGAGAGAGTCGCCCGCCGTGGTAAGGGCGAAATCGGGGTAATCTTTAACCGTTACGGTTACGCCGGGATTTTTGCCCGCACTGTTGCCGCTGGTATCGTAGGCGTAAATATGGGTGGCGTATTCGCCGGTTGCGTTGCCGAAATCGGAAGTGTTTACACGGCAGGTTACCGTAGAGCCGTTGATTGTACCGTTAAGCCAGATTATATCGTCCTGACCGTTTGCCACCGTCCAGGTGGGGAATTGTACGTAAGAAAGCGAATCGTCCGTAACCGTACAGGTAACGGTATAGCCCTTAGAGGAAATATCCGTAAACTTAACGTCAGAAATAACGGGGTCGCTTGATTCCATATATATCTGACGCTCGCCGCCGAAGGTTACGTTGCCCGCCTTATCGTAAACGTAAATGTGGGTTATGTACTTATCCAGCTTGTTGCCGAAATCTGAAGCGTTAATGGTGGCTTTTGCGGTTCTGCCGCTGAGGGTTGCCTTAACCCAGATAATATCGTCCTGCCAATCCGTATCGGTCCAGGTGGGGAAATATACGTTTGCAATGCCGTTATCGTCATCCACGGTGCAGCTTATGGTATAGGAGGTGGTACCGTTTTGAGATATCTTTATGTTCTTTAAAATGGGGCTGCCCGTATCGGCGCTGCTGCCGGCAACCTTTTTACAGTTGGAGAACACGTAGTTCATTCTGCCGTAGGGTGCGGCATCACCGTCGGTATAAAAGCTCCATAGATCTTTATCGGTGTAGTTATCCGCCCACTTAAACTCTACGTGGAACAGATCGCCTGCGGCACCGACGGATGAACGGGGAACTCTTACCATCAGCTTGTTGCCTTCCGTCTTCATGGTTACCGAGCCGACCCTTGCCCAGTCCCAACCGCCTTGCGACTGATACAAATAACCCTTGGTGCTGCTTACGGGGCTGTCAAGGTTTACAACGTAATTGTAGCCGCGCCAATTGGGGTTATCGTTTACGCCCACGCTGAGGAACAGGGTCATCCAGTTATTATCGGTATACGAGGTAAGGTCTGCGGCGGTCTCTACGTAAAAATAGAAGTAGGTTGCGTCCTTTGCTGCCGCCGCCTTGACTATATCGTTTCTGCCGGTGGTATTGACGTACTTAACGTTGCCGAAGCCGGTAGTATTGCGGTCAACCGTATCGTTTTGATAGTCGGTATACCTTGCGGTAATAGCAGAGGAGTTCCATTGGTCGAAGCTGCCGGTCATATCAATGGTAGTGCCGTCGCCTACGTAAACGCGGGAAGCGGTACCCTTATACTGCCTTACGTAATCGATAAGCTGCATATAATAGTTATCGCCGTAATAGCCGCGCATAGGCTCAGAGTCACGGCTTGTATTGTAATCCGCACAGTCAACAAACACTATGGGCTGGCCGGAAATAACAGGCTGACGCTGAGCGACCCACTCGTTCCAACCGGTAACGAAGATCATTTCGGGGTCCTGCTTAATGGCGTAGTTCCATTGCTCTGCAAAGTTGTAGCCGTACAGATAAGCGTTGGAGGCCGTATCGTTTGCACCGTTGTGATAGCTGCGGGTGCGGTCGTTACCGCCGTACCATGCGGTAGCACTGAAACGGATGGTTGCGTTGTGCTGAGCGATAGAAACGTTCATAACCTCTTTTCTGCCGTTAAGGCCGTAAACAGAGGAGGAAGTAAGCAAGCGGGAAAATTCCATCCAAGGGAAACCGTCTGCCTTTCTGCTTTCGTTGGGCCACTGGTTTGCCTTAATACGGAAAAAGCTTTTAGCCGCACTGCTAAGGTTTGCATCGGAGCTGTCACCGATTATAAGGGGCTTGCCGTCCCAATTAAACCAAAGCTCGGAAAGGCGGGGATACTTAGCCTTTAACGTAGCGTTATTGTAAATATCGTTGTAAATGGTGTTTATGGTATTACCGGATACGGTGTTGGTGTAAAACACCAGCTTGGGCACGTTATAGCCCTGAAGCAAATACTCGTACCAAACGTCGATAAGCTGCTTAACCCTTGCGGTGTAGCTGAAGCCGTTGGTGGCGTCAAAGCAGATAAAATCTACGCCTGCATCGGTAAGCATCTGACAATGCTTGCGCATAACCCAGGTATCGGAAGAGGTATAGTAGCCAAACAACGGCTCGCCCCAGAAGTGATGGGCTCCCTGAGCGCCGCCGCCTGATGCAAGCCAATTGGCTTCGGAATTAATGGCAGAGGGGTTGTTTGCAACTATTTTTGTATTATCGTAGGGGCCGTCCGTACCGTGCTCACCCTGCCACAGAAAATAGAATATACCTACGTATCTTCCACTTCTGGGTGCGGTGGTCTCATAATCGGCGGTAAGGTATCTGCCAAGGTTGTCAACACCGCCGTAGGTGCCGTCTACCGAGGAATAGGAACCGGTATATTTTTGCAGGGAATAGCTTGTCATGGTAGCGTCTGCCTCTATGGCAAAGTCCTCCTCCATGGCAACGTAGGGCGCAGCGGATACCACCATAAGCGCCGTAAGCACTAAAAGAAGGGCTCTTTTAAGGTTTATCTTAATGCTCATATTTTTACCCCTTTCCTGATAAAAGCTTATGAATAATTATAAATAATTAATACAAAAAAGTCAATAAACTGTTTAATGAAGCTAAATTTTTCGGCATTTGTAACAAAAACGCACCGCAAAAACTGACAAAGGACACAAAAAAGAACGCCTTTATTTTAGAAAGTTTTTATATTGACAAGCTTTTTGCCAAAGAGTACAATAGCCCTTGTGTGATTTATATTAAGGAAGGCGGCGAACAGGTTGGCAAAGCATGCGGTTGGTTTTGTAAAAAAGAATACCGTTATGGTAATTGCCTTTGCGGCGGCTGTTATCACCTGCTTTATAGTGCCGCCGGACAAGGAATATCTTGGCTATTTTGATTTTAAAACACTGTCCTGCCTGTTTTGCGTGCTGGCGGTGGTATGCGCCCTTAAGGACATAAACTTTTTTTACCAGCTTGCAAAAAAAGCGGTACAAATATTTAAAAACGCAAAGCTTTGCGTGCTTGCGCTGGTTTACATTACCTTTATAGGGCCGATGCTTATTGCCAACGCCATGGCGCTGCTTACCTTTTTGCCCCTTGGATATTTTGTGCTTTCCACCACGGGCAAGAAAAAGTACATGGCGTTTACCTTTATTATGCAAAACATTGCCGCTAATTTGGGCGGAATGCTTACACCCTTCGGCAACCCGCAAAATTTGTATCTGTACACGGCGTTTAACATCCCCACGGGCGAGTTTATGAGCATAATGCTTATACCCTTTTTATTATCCGTTGCCCTTATTACCCTTTGCTGTCTTATTTTTGTTAAGGCAGAGCCCTTGACCGTAGAGGATGACGGTACCCACCTGCCCTTGGGCAGAACGATGTTGTATTTGGTGCTGTTTGCCCTTTCCATTGCCATAGTGTTCAGAGGTATCCCCTACGGCATAGGACTTGCGGTTATCCCCGCCGTGCTTTTGGTGGCAGACAGACACGCCCTTAAAGAGGTGGACTATCCCCTGCTGTTTACCTTTGTGTTTTTCTTTATCTTTGCAGGTAACATGGCAAGGATAAGCGTAATACAAGATCTGTTCTCTTCCCTGCTGGAAAAAAGCACCCTGCTGTTCAGCACCATCTCCTGCCAGTTTATAAGCAACGTACCCTCGGCTATTTTGCTTTCCCAATTTACCGAGAATTATGCCGAGCTGCTTTGGGGCGTTAACATCGGCGGCGTGGGCAGTCTTATCGCATCCCTTGCCAGCCTTATAACCTTTAGGGAATACACCAAGCACAACCCCGGCAAGACCGGCTATTACGTAAAGCTGTTTTCCGCTTTTAATTTTGGTTTTTTGGCGATACTGACCGGAACTATGATGGCTATAACTTAAAAGGAGCGATCCCCAAAAGGGGAGCACTTCAAGCTGATGACAAACCCTGTCATCAGCTTGGCAGAGTGCTGAGAAAGAGTGCAGACGGATCGAACCGAGGCGAAAAAACAACCCACCAAAACTTTTGTTTTGTGGGGACCCCCCTGACCGGACAAAAGGTC
>JAZUNS010000066.1:0-6032 GCA_045604285.1 Eubacteriales bacterium | reverse complement strand
GTCTTGACAATTAGAGGCAATTATGATATTATAGTGCTTGTCGCCGATGAGTGTACGGCTTGTTTGGCAACAAATGGGAGCATAGCTCAGCTGGGAGAGCATCTGCCTTACAAGCAGAGGGTCATAGGTTCGAGCCCTATTGTTCCCACCATAAATGGCCCGGTAGTTCAGTTGGTTAGAACGCTAGCCTGTCACGCTAGAGGTCAGGGGTTCGAGTCCCCTTCAGGTCGCCATAAAAGCTATGTATGGTCAGTCTTGTGCTGACCATACATAGTCTATAAGCCTCTGTAGCTCAGTTGGTAGAGCAGGGGACTGAAAATCCCCGTGTCGTTGGTTCGATTCCGACCGGAGGCACCACGCGACTCACGTTTATGCGGATTTAGCTCATTTGGTAGAGCGCGACCTTGCCAAGGTCGAGGTGGCGGGTTCGAGCCCCGTAATCCGCTCCAACCCTTTAGGGGTGTTAAGGGACGGCGCCATCGCCAAGCGGTAAGGCCAAGGTCTCCAAAACCTTTATTCCCCGGTTCGATTCCGGGTGGCGCCTCCAAAATTTTTAATGGCGCAAATTTCACCAATTTGCCTCTGTAGCTCAGTTGGTAGAGCAGAGGACTGAAAATCCTCGTGTCGTTGGTTCGATTCCGACCGGAGGCACCAAAAATATGCTGATGTGGCACAGGCGGTAGCGCGCATCCTTGGTAAGGATGAGGTCATGGGTTCAATTCCCATCATCAGCTCCATACGGTCCGGTAGTTCAGTTGGTTAGAACGCTAGCCTGTCACGCTAGAGGTCGTGGGTTCGAGTCCCATCCGGATCGCTATTTTCCCTTTAGCGTCTGCGGATTTAGCTCATTTGGTAGAGCGCGACCTTGCCAAGGTCGAGGTGGCGGGTTCGAGCCCCGTAATCCGCTCCAGAAAAGAAACAACCTTTGTCTTGTAGACAAAGGTTGTTTCTTTTCAACGAAATAAATCCCATTCGGGATTTGTGAAATGCACTTCGTGCATGAAATACGCCTACGGCGTGTGAAATGCCTGCGGGCGTGTGTGGATTTATTTCATTTATCTGTGGTTTATCCAAGTAAAAAATATATTGAGCCAAGCTGCAGTATGTGTTATAATGCTGTTGCAAAGCTTGATAAGGGCGTGCCGAAATAGCGTGTGATACTTCCGGTATTACGGGGGCAGTATATGAACAGATTTACAAGAAATTTAGGCGGAATGTTAAACGAACACCGACGAATAGAAGAAAACGATCTTCGTGGTAATTCATTTGTAGGCCGTATCGCAAAAGGTTACAAAAATTGCCTTGTGGCAACCTCCGTGTTCGGCATAGGTATAGGTTGCTTTTTGGCATTCCCGATGAAGTCTCCTGCCCATGGTATAATTTTCGCTGTTATCGGCGTAGTTTCGTTACTGCTGCTGCCGACTTATTTTTCTTACCGCTGCCGTGTTGATAAATTTACGTTACAAGCCGAGTATTACGTGCTGCTTTTTAAGGTCAAAAAGTCGGTGCGTTGGCAAGACGTGAAATATAAAAAGGTTAAAAGAGAGAAGGACGGAAACGCCCGTTCAATACGGTTGTATGACGGCAATAAAAAGAAGCTTATTTTCTTCGACAACGCCATCGTCGGTTTTGAAAAAATCATGCGTATGGCAAAGAATGTTCCTCGCATAAAATAATCATCGTTTTTTTACAAACTGTACGTCATGTTATTTACACTAATAACTAAGGAGAAACTACTATGAAAAAAATGCTGCTGCTTTTGTTGTCTGTAGCCGTGTGTCTGTCGGTATTCGGCTGCTCCGACTCTGCCGAGGAAAAAGAACCGTACTCCGTTGGTGTGGACACCCCGCCTTCCTCTGAAATATCAGGTGAGGACGTAAGCGTGGTTGTCGGCGAGGGCGAGGCTGTGATTTATCATCCGGACGAATTGTTTAACGCTCTTGAAAAAACCGTCCTTCCCTTCAATGGCGACGGTGTTGCCCTTGTAGCCCTTATGGTTGAAAAATGGGAAGAGTATCTGGGGCAAGACAGCGGCATAAAGGCAAACAGCGTTACCGTTAAGGGCGATACCGTTTACGTTGATATGAACACCAAATACGGCGAATACGTTTCCGCAGGCACAACTGCCGAGTATTTCGGTGTGGGCGGCCTTGTAAATACCTTAATTTCCAATTACGCTAAGGACGGCGTAACCAAGGTCATGTTCACCGTTAATGACGAATACCTTTCTACCGGTCACTACGGCGTTTTCGATACACCTTTAACTTTCTTTGAATAAAATAATAATGCCTTCCGCTAAAAGCGGAAGGCATTTCAGACCGCTGACAAAGGCACAGAACACGAAAAATATAAAAAATAAATTACAAAAAAGTTGAAAAGTCGGGAAAGCTTCCCGACTTTTCTGCAATTTATCGTAATTTTTCGTTCAAAACGAACCTCGGCTCACAGTACATTAGTACAGTTCTCACCTCGGTTCGTTTCGTCTGCACTCTTTCTCAGCACTCTGCCAAGCTGATGACAAACCCTGTCATCAGCTTGAGGCGAGCTAAGCTCGCCTTTCAGTCTGTCGAAAAAGTCCGGTATAACTGGGCTTTTTTCTTTATGTTTGTGAAGAAATCTGGTATAATGAAATTTTTTTGTAAGGAAAAACCGTGTTATAGCGTTTAGCTTATGCCGTACATCTTAAGCACTTGTCGCTTGGTATCGTCATCAAGGTCTTGTCCGTCAACAACGGCAATAGCCGCAATTTCTGCGGCGGCAATGGCTTCCTTGTAAGCCTCGCTGTTGCTCATGCCGTTGCTCTTTGCCTCGATGTATGCGTTTTCATAAGCAATATTGTATGCCGTAAAGCCGTCCTTAACGTAGTCCTCCGATGCCAGCTCAACGGAAAACTCCTTGTAAAAGCCTCTGCTTTTCAGTGCCGCAAGAATTTGCTTTGCATAGTTTTCGTTTAATTCAGAGGTGGATATCAGCCTGGCAAGCTCGCTGTATACCTCGTCCTGCCCGAAGGAGCTTAACGAACCGTCTGCGTCGGCATATCTGTTTATGATATTGTTTGCCATGGTTTGTGCGCCTATGTCGGGGGTAAGGTCGTCGCCGTCAACGGTTGTTCCGCTCTGAACTCCATCGCCTTCGGTTTTTCCGCCCTCGGTTTCACCTTCGCCTTGGCTGTTGGCATCTTGGTAAATGGAATAAAACAGCTTGGTGCGCCATTCTTCTTCGTCGGCCTCAAGCTGCGCCCTCCATTTTTCCTCCTCGGCTCTCAGCTTTTCCTTGGTCAACGCCTCTTCAACCGCAAGCTGGGCAACCCACTTGTTTTCATCTGCAAGCTGCTCTCTGTCAAACTTGTAGCGGTCAAAATTCAAGGCGGCTTTCCATTCCTGCTCGTCGGCGGCAAGCTGCGCCCTCCATTTCTCTTCTGCTGCCGCAGCCTCTGCCGCGGCAAGCTTTTCTTCCGCACTTAGGTTTTCAAGCTGTGCAAGTCTATCGTAAAGTGCGCCCTTGTCCTCTTTCGAAGCGTTAGTCATTTGGGTGGCAATGGTTTTGTTAAGCTCGGATATTTTATCGCCGTAATCTCTTGCCAGCTCCGCCTCGGCTTTCATGTTTTCCTGCGCTAACCCGGAAAGCCGGTTGTTAAGGGAAACCGCCTGGTTTATCCTAAGCATTGCGCTTTCGCCGGAGGTGTCAAGCCCCCTTGCCGCCAGCTCCTCGGATAAATTCTTGGTCTTCAATGCGTTTTCGCCCGCCGCCCTTAATTTGCCGTGATAATAGCTGTCCTCAAGGGCGTTGCTGCTAACACGGTAGGCGTTGCTTAGGTTGTCGTAGGCGGCGTCGTAAATCTTTTTGTATTCGCTGTCATCAAAGCTGTAGTTGTCCAGCTTCTCTTTGGCTTCGTCTATGTAGTCTTTATAGCTCATTTCTTCTCCTTTACTATCGTACCCTTAAGCCGCCCTTTAATGCCTTGCAAAACAGATGCAACTCGGTTATGCACACGTCTTCGGATAGGGTAGTAAGCCTTAATTTGCAACTGTAAAACCGTTTTGCGTGCAGCCTTGCCCTTGCTCGCCTGCAGCCGCTTTCGCTTATTGCAGGCAAAAATAGCCGTGATGAAAGCTCTTCTTTAAAGCAGGCGTTGCCCCTGCTTAGGGTTAGGTCACATATAAGCTCTTTCTTCCCCGGGGCGGTTATTGATACGCCGCTTAAGGCTTTAAGCTCATAGGGCTGCCCAAAGGTGCAAAAGGGTGTGGCAAAATAGGCACATATCGGCTTTCCGTTGTCCGTCAAGGTGTCGTCGTCATAAAGGGCAAGGCTGCCGTCGTACATTCCCAAAAGCACCCCGGTGCCGTATTCTTCAAGAGCACCGACCTTTCTGATATCGTAAAAATAAAATCGGTCCAGACCGTAGTTGTATATCAAAATTCCCTCGTCATAAGCTATCCAAAGCTCCGATGCACTCCTGCGGTTTAATATATGCACGGTGTGGGTAAGCTTTTTCATATTTATTACGTGTTTAAACGCCCTCTCGGAAAAAAGGTCTGCCGCCCTTTCGTCTGCAATCTCAGTAGATACCCAACGGTTAAGTCCGTCCTTAGCCAGCGTAATCGGCATATTGTTGTAGGCAACGGCGTTGCCCTCAATAAGGCTTCCCTTGCAGGCGCTAAGCTCATAAACGGGAAAAGACGTGTAGGTATTGCCAAGGGTATCGGCTTTAAGCTCACCGTAGGTGTAATAAGCCTTGTCCTCGCAAAAAACAATTAGCCTGTTATAACAGCCGCAAACAGAAACAACAGGCTCGTCAAACACGTGGTATCCCGTTTCGGCAAAGTATTCTCCGCAGGGAATGCCGTCGGCGTGCTCGGAATGAAAAACGTAGTTTGGGTGTTCGGGATTACCGTAAAGAAACAAGCGGTTTTCAAAAACCGTGCCGTAACGGCAGCCCCTTATCATGCTGTCCTTTTCCGCATCGTGGACGGCAGTGTACGTAATCTCCATGTTGTTAACGCCCTGATTGGGAATATCATCAAAGGTTATGCTGCCCGCTGCAAGATCCGCCTCAAAGCTTAATGCGGTAACTTCACCGTCAATGGTAACAGCGTCAACGGCCGCAATATCCGTTTCCGGCAGACGGTAAACGTGGGATTTTCCGTCACAGCTGTAACGTATCCTTCGCTTGGCGCTTAAAACGTTGGGCGGCTCGTATACGGTACCTGCCCCTGCAGGAGCGCAAGCCGTGGCTATCAGTGGCGTATAGCCCTTTACCGGTGCTGCTGCCTCCCACGTTACCGAAAGCATATCGGCACCCAGAGTATAAAGCTTGTCGCCAAAGCTTACAAAGCTGTAAGGAGTGTTAACGGCGGTATACAACCGCTTAAGGGTGCCAGCGTCCTCCTTAAGTATTTCGTTGCCCTTAAGGGCAAAAATTTTGTCGTCGTCACTCCATAAGGCACTGATGGGATAGTTGGTCCCGTGGGTGGCAAAAACGTCGTAGCCGCCCCGTTTTTTAAGGCTGCCGCTTTCGTCTGTTTTAAAATTGACAAGCTCGGGAAAACCGCTTACGGTAGTGGAGCAGCCTGCCCGCTGATCCAATCCCAAAAAGCTATCAACGGATAGAACGAAGCTATCAGCCATTGTAGGCGTAGCAGTCCGTTATGCCGTGACGCACACCGACCGCTTCCTCCTCCACCTTTTTTGCACCGGAAAGATATTTATCCCTCATAATGCCGTAAACAGCGCCGTCCTCCTCCCCTACAAGCAAAGCGGCAAGCCCGTAGGAAAGCACCGCCCTAATAAGCCTGCCGTGGCAGTGCAGCTTATCCTCAAGCGAGTCGATATACGTGGGCATTACCGTGCTGTCCTGCCTAAGCATTCTGTCAAGGGTAAGGTTTTCCGCCAGCAGAATATTAATAAGCCCTACGGCACGGTTCTTCAGATCGTCACAGTCGGCGTTGTCGGTGCCGTCGGCGTTTTTGTAGCCCAAAAGCTGTAGGGCAAGGTCGTATAATTCTTCACCTGTCATGTGTGTCTCCTTTCAA
>JAZUNS010000065.1:0-3487 GCA_045604285.1 Eubacteriales bacterium | reverse complement strand
GGGTTGCGAAAACGGGAAGGCTACCGCTGCCGACCGTTGCCGCCGTGTTATTATTGTCAACTATTACAGAGCATTCTGCCGTTAAACCTATATTAAGCATTATAAACACCTCGTATATTCAGATGCTTTATTATACAACATACCTGCTTGATTGTCAAGGAAAGCAAAAAAACATCGGGGCGTTTCCGCCCCGATGATTATTGCTTAAAGAGGAGTGTAGCCGAGAAGCTCGTAAAGCCATTCAAGAACGTTGAATTCACGGAATACAACTACGGTTACGAGAGAGATTGTAGACATTATCTTAATGAATATGTCAAGGCAGGGACCAACGGTATCCTTAAGAGGATCGCCTACGGTATCGCCGACTACTGCAGCGTCGTGGGCGGGAGAGCCCTTGCTGTGACCCTTGATAGCGCCGGTTTCGATATACTTCTTAGCGTTATCCCATGCGCCGCCTGCGTTACCGGTGAAGATAGCGAGCATTATAGCGGAAAGGGTGGAACCGATAAGTATACCTGCAACGAAGTTTACGCCGAACAATATGCCGCAAACAACGGGAACAATTATTGCCATCAACGCAGGAACTCTCATTTCCTTGATTGCGCCCTTGGAAGAGATGGTTATACAGCTCTTATAATCGGGAAGCACCTTGCCTTCAAGCAAGCCGGGAATTTCTTTAAACTGACGGCGAACTTCCTCAACCATCTTTCTTGCAGCCTTTGCAACGGCGTCAATAAGCATACCGGAGAAAAGGAAGGGCAAAGCAGCACCAACGATGGCACCTGCCAAGGTAAGAGGGTCTATTATGTTAAGCTCGATAATGCTGGAGAAGCCAAGGTCAAACTGACTTTTAATATTTTCGCCAAGCTGTGCGGCAGAGTTAAATACGTCAGCCGTGGTATTATCGGTGCTGGCAAAGAGATAAGAGGACATCATAGAGAGAGCTGCAAGTGCTGCAGAGCCGATTGCAAAGCCCTTACCGATAGCGGCGGTAGTGTTACCAACGGAGTCAAGCTTATCGGTTATATTTCTAACGTCCTTATCAAGGAAGCTCATTTCAGCAATACCGCCGGCGTAATCGGAGATAGGACCGTAGGTATCAACGGAAACGGTGGTAGCAACGAAGGAAAGCATACCGAGAGCAGCGATGGCAACGCCATACATACCGCAAACGAGATAAGATGCAAAAATTGCAACGCCGAGAACTATACAAGGAGCTATACAGGAACGCATACCGAGGGAGAGACCCTGGGTAATGTTAAGGGCAGGACCTTCAACAGAAGCCGCAGAAACCTGCTTGGTGTGCTTGTAGTCACTGCTGGTATATCTTTCAGCGATCATACCTACCAGTATACCTGCCGCAATGCCGCAAAGAGCTGCGATAGCGGGAGAAACCCAACCGAGGTTGAACTGAATGTGGCCGAAAACGTCTTTTGCAACGCCGTTAAATACATAATAGCTGATGCCGAATGCGCCTATGATGGAAAGACCTGCGGAAATGTAGGTAGCACCGTTAAGCTCTTTATGGGGATTTTCGGAAAGCTTACTCTTAATGAGAAGGAATGCAACGCCGATAACACAGGCAACAAGGCCGGCACCTGCAAGAATTACGGGGAAATATATCATCTTTTCAAGCACTTCGGAGTTGCCGAAAAGCTGCTTGGAAAACATTTCTATACCGAGGATTACGGAAGCGAGGATGGAGCTTACGTAGCTTTCAAGAAGGTCGGAGCCGAGACCTGCAACGTCGCCTACGTTGTCACCAACGTTATCTGCGATGGTAGCGGGGTTACGGGGATCGTCTTCGGGAATATGTGCTTCAGTCTTACCAACAAGGTCTGCACCCATATCTGCCGCTTTGGTATAGATCCCGCCGCCGATACGGTTGAACATTGCGATAACGGAGCAGCCGAGGGCGTAGCCGGAAAGGGTCATGGTAAAGGAAGTAGGCATCATATCATAGCCATTCCAAATCATGTGAAGGATGCTGTTATGATCGCCGTGTACGGTTGCAGCATCCAATGCAGATTCTATCTGACCGAGACCGAGACCGAATACCAAGTAAACTATAAATATACCAAGGAGTGCAAATCCGCCTACGCAAAGGCCCATTACAGAACCGCCGCGGAAGGCAACCTTAAGAGTTTCGCCAAGGCTTTTGGTGGTACGTGCCTTATTGGCAACGCGAACGTTGGCATAAGTAGCTATCTTCATGCCGATAAAGCCTGCAGATTCACTCATAATCGCACCGAGAATGAACGCAACGCCTGCCTGCCAGGATATAAGGAACGCCAAAAGGAATGCAACTATCAAAGCAACGATAACGATTATCTTAATTTCATAATTAAGAAATGCGTTTGCGCCTTCACGAATTGCGCTTGCAATTTCCTGCATTCTGTCAGTACCCTCTTCCATCTTCTTAACCTTGAAGAAGCTGAAAGCAGCGTAGGACAAAGCGAGGACTGCGGCAAAGATTACAACTGTAAGTAAAATTTCCATACAAAACCTCTCTTAAAAATAATATTTTTATATGGCTCAGTCAAATCTCTTTGGAGAAATGAACGGAAGCGGTAGGAAATACAGCGTGAAATTTTCATATTTATTATATATGCCACATCCACGCCCATTGTAGTATACCATGGCTTTTGCTTTTTGCAATCACAAAATTGTTTCTAAACTGTAAACATTCCCTTTTTCTTTACCGCATCTTTAACAAATGCGATTATTTTTAGCCGCTGCTTTGCTGATTTTGTAAAGATTTGGGTTTAAAAGCAAAAGCTATTGACTTTACAAACAAAAGGGTATAAACTAATCAAAGGTGCTGTTAACACCTAATATACAAAAGCGAGGCTTGATTATCCATGAGCGAATGTACTCATAATTGTGAAACCTGCAGTGCAAACTGCTCTTCACGAAGCAATCCAAAGGAAAGCTTGCTTGCTAAAGAAAATGCGCTTTCCGCAGTAAAAAACGTAATAGCGGTAGTCAGCGGTAAGGGCGGCGTTGGTAAAACCCTGGTTACTACGTTGCTTTCCGTTAATATGCGCCGCAAGGGTTATGAAACCGCCGTGCTTGACGCAGACATTACCGGCCCTTCTATCCCCCGTGCTTTTGGCACGTCAAAGGAAAGAGCCGAAGGCAGCGATGCAGGCATATTCCCCGTGGTAAGCAAAACGGGCATTAAGCTTATGTCCCTTAATTATCTTTTGGAAAACGAAAGCGACCCCGTTGTTTGGCGCGGTCCCGTTATTGCAGGGACGGTTACCCAGTTTTGGACGGACGTTGTTTGGGGCGACGTAGACTTTATGTTTATTGATATGCCTCCCGGAACGGGCGACGTTCCCCTGACGGTATTCCAATCACTGCCTGTAAAAGGTATAGTTGTCGTTGCTTCTCCTCAGGAGCTGGTTTCCGTTATAGTGGAAAAAGCTGTTAAGATGGCAAAGCTTATGAATATACCCATATTGGGCTTGGTTGAAAATATGTC
>JAZUNS010000064.1:0-4480 GCA_045604285.1 Eubacteriales bacterium | reverse complement strand
AAGAATACCGATGTATCAAGCATTGGGTACCATTAAAATTGATACCAACGCCAAAAACGTGGCTATGATTGCCAATGAGATAAAGCTGTTGTAATACCGTCAAATTCCAATAGGTCGAACAGTTAGGAAAATAAGAATTTGTGGGAATGAAGAATTAAAATGAAAACATTGATTTTTATATGGGCTATAACACTTTTAATAGATAATCTATTGCCGTTGGTTCTTGCACATTTCTATTCGAATTATATTCATAAAGAAATGGCTCTTTCTGTCCTTGGCTCACGTCAAAGTCCTGTGAAGTGGGTATACAACATCTGGTGCATCATATCAGGTATTGTTTTCTGCATTGCTCCGCATGCATTATATTTGGAGCATAATTGCGGTTTAGCAATGGCAATATGGGTTTTGCTTGCGATATATGGAATTGGTTGCGAAATCATATCAGGTGTATGCCCACTTAATGAAAATAGGCAAGATGAGGATATAATAACAAAAATTCATGGCGGGTCTTCTGCTATTGGTTTTATGGCTTTACTAGTTGTTCCCTTGCTTTTAGCATTGTTGCAGTTGCAAATCTCGGAGTTTTTTATAGGAACAATCTCGCTTTTATGCTTTGTTGTGGCCTTTGTGTTCTTTTGTTTCTTTGTTATGGGAGAGAAAGAAAAGTTTTCAAATACAGTTTTGCGGTATGGCGGTCTTTGGCAAAGATTAGTTTTGACAAGTTGTTATGTGCCGTTATTTGTTTGGTGTACTCTTAACTAACCAATTCCAATTTGACGAGGTGATTATGATGATAGATATTACTGCTTGGATTAAAGATTTCTTGCTGAGATTAAATGAGACTTTTGCAAACCGCGTATGGTTTGTTGGTTTGCAAGGCAGTTATGGCCGTGGTGAAGCAACAGAAACAAGCGACGTTGATATTGTTGTAATTTTGGATGAATTGTCTGCTATGGATATTCAAACTTATGATAACATGTTGGACACCCTATCTCACAGAGAATTGATATGTGGCTTCCTTTCAGGCAAAAAAGAAATTATGAATTGGGAGCCGTCCGATCTGTTCCAGTTTTGTAATGACACTACTCCGATCAAGGGAAGTCTTGACGAGGTGTTGGCTGCTGTTGAAGAAAGTGCTGTTAACAGAGCAATCAAAATCGGTGCCTGTAACATATACCACGGATGTGTTCACAATATGCTCCATGAAAAAAGTGAAGATATTTTACGAGGATTGTATAAATCTGCTTCTTTTGTTGTGCAGGCAATTGTTTTTAAGCAAACAGGAAACTATATCATCCATCAAAAGGATTTGCTTCAATTTGTATCTTCCAATGAACAGGTCATTGTAGAAACATTTATGAATTTAAAAAAGGGCGGAACGGTAGATTTCGATTTGATGTCCGAAACATTGTTTGCTTCGGCAAAGAAATGGATTGCTGATTACAATTGAGCAAATTCCAATTTATCTAACAGATATAGCACCGTATGTTCTTCTTTCTCGCCTTTATCTATGGCTGCTTGGATGCTGTTTTGCAGCATTTTAGCCTACGTAAAATGCGTTTTTTTATATTGCATGGCAATAATTCATCTTTTGTGCTATAATCGGTCAGGTGAATAATAAATGGCGGAGGGAATATCTGTATGTGGTTTGTATTCGCATTGTTGTCTGCAATATTTGCGGCGTTTACTTCTATATTGGCAAAGGTCGGTATAGAAGGGGTAAACTCAAATTTGGCAACGGCAATCAGAACCGTTGTTGTCGTAATAATGGCGTGGGGAATGGTTTTTCTTACCAATGCCCAAGGCGGCATAATGGATATAAGCAAAAAAAGCTGGTTGTTTTTGATTTTATCCGGCTTGGCAACAGGTGCTTCCTGGTTGTGCTATTACAAAGCTTTGCAATTGGGCGAAACGTCAAAGGTCGTACCCATTGATAAATTAAGCGTTGTCATCACGCTGATTTTAGCGTTTGTGTTCCTGCACGAGCAATTCACGGCTAAATCCCTTATAGGTTGCGTTTTTATCGGCATAGGAACCTTGGTAATGGTTTTGTAATTAAGCTATTATCTATCTGCTAAAAGGTTGCTTAATATCAAAAATAATAAAGCTCCGACAGTTCTCAAAAATCTGTCGGAGCTTTGCTTTTTGTTTAAACAATTATTCCTTGTCCTTTCGCTGTTCACGGTTGTTTTTTTCAGAATCAAATAATTCAACCGCAGCGTCGGTTAATTCGTCGGACCATACTTTTCCGCTTTTTACAACGTCGGCCCAAGGACACAGTTTTTCGTAATCATCATCAAAAACAATAGTGTACGGAGGGCCGCAACGGTCGTTAACGGCCATGTACATACGTCGCCCTTCGTGCATAATGCTGCCCGCATCACTTTCCGTCATCTTTTTGTCAAGTCGGTCAAACATTTCTTGGGTTATCTCAAACAGGCGATAGTCTTGTATTCCTCCGTATTCCCCAAAATACCGTCCGCTGTTACTGTCAAAACATGCTTTCCACCCATAGCCCTTTTTAAATAACATAATGTTACCCTCCAATAGTTATCACTTGCGAAACTATTATAACATATATTTTGTCTTTGGTAAAGCACGATTGTGTCTGGTACGGCAAATTTCAGTTCCACACCTGTATTTCGTCAAACTGAAGGACGTAAACGGGTGAGGATACCAAAAGCTTTATAAATCTGCCGGATGCAGGCTCGTCAAGGGTATAGGTGTAGGTAAAGTTTACGCAGCTATCTACGTATTCGCTGCCGTTGTGGGTAAGTATGATCGGCGCATCGGGAAGCTCTTCGGAAGAGAAGGTCGCTTCAAGCCTATCTCCCCAGGCATCCAAATTGTTGCCCAGGTATATATGCGTATCGTCCGTATTAAAGCCCCGTTCGTTTTTGTCATTAACAGCGTTACAAACACCGCAGAAAACCACCGATTTTACGTCATCGTAATTTTTACCCAAATCAATGACGATTTCATAAACAGAGCCGGTGCCCGTAAAACAAACGCTTACGCCTTCCAGTGCGCCGTTGCTGCCAAGCTGAGCGCCCTTGGCTGTAACGCCGTCGGTAAGTCTGGTTCTGTTAACGTCGCCCCATTTTTCATAGGTGTAGGTGTTCGCAGACGTATCGTCAGGCAGGAAAAACTCGGTATTGTAATCGTTTAAATTGGTCTTTATTGTATACCGCTTTCCCAAAGCATAATTGGTTTTCCCTTGGCTTTCAACGTTCTTTTCCTCCACGGTAACGGAAAAAGAAGCTGTAGCGTCCATATAGGTAACCGTTATGGTATTTATACCTGCGGTGTCAAATACGGTGGGCGCACAAGTAAAACCGTCGGTAATGGTTTCGGAAGTGCCGTTGCTGTATATAACGGTAAGCTCAAGCCCCGTTGTGTCCGGTGCTTCTCCAACGGTGTAGTTTAGCTTGCGGGGTAGGGTATTGACCGAAACAGATTCAACGTACGGTTCTTCCTTGCTGCTTGCAGATTCCTCAGTCACCTCACTGCTTGCAGATTCCTCAGTCACCTCACTGCTTGACGTTTCCTCAGTCTCCTCGCTGTTTGCAGATTCCTCAGTCACCTCGCTGCTTGCAGATTCCTCAGTCACCTCACTGCTTGACGTTTCCTCTGTCTCCTCGCTGCTTGCAGACTCCTCGTCGGGTTCAGACGAGCCGTAAAGACGGTTCTCTATTGCGCTGACGGTATCTTTTATCTTCAAGGCTATCTGATTTTCGTAGCTTTGTATTGTATCTGACATATCCTCAGTGGTTGTAGCTGCAACCGCATTATTCCAGTAACCCGAAAAAATTACGCCGGGGTCTTGCGTTCGGGTTGAAAAGACTATGTCAAGCATGGCCCTGCTGTCCTCATCAACGCCGTTGCGTCTTTCAAGCAACTTGTTGTAAAGTGCCGGTGTAAGTATGTCCTTGCTGTGCGCGCCCAAAGCATCGATAATTGCGGCAAGCTCCCGTCCTGCTTCGCCCTTTATATTTGCCGGGGTATTTGGTACAAATAACATACAGCTCCCCATATACCCGCTTGTGTGATAATAATTATCGGTCTCTGTGCTGTGCTTGGGGATAGGCAATATGCCATACTCGTCCTTCATATCTTTAATACGGTCTATCTCGCTTAAGCGTGCCGCAAAAAACAACCCTCTGCCTTCTTTAAACGCTTTTCTTACGGTTTCTTCGTAGTGGTCATATCCCTCAACGCCTATGTAAGAGGGGTAGAAATCCGCAACCATTACGTCTTTTCCGTTGTGATACAGTTCTCTAAGCTTTTCCGTTATGCCGCTTACTTTGCCATAATTAAAGGCGTAATAGGGCACGTCGCTTTCGTTTTTGTCTATCAATTTGTGCCCGCTTGCTATATTGTGGGCAAAAAGCTTGTCGCTGTCTGTAAGCAAGCCAAAACGGTCGTCTTGGTTAACGTTTCCGTTACAATCAAGGTCTTTGCCAAAACCGACAACAAGGCT
>JAZUNS010000063.1:0-2600 GCA_045604285.1 Eubacteriales bacterium | reverse complement strand
CAGAGTACTGAGAAAGAGTGCAGACGAAACAAACCGAGGCGAGAACTGTACTAAGTACTGTGAGCCGAGGTTTGTTTTGAACGAAAAATATGATAAAACGCAGAAAAGTCGGGAAGAATTTCCCGACTTTTCAACTTTGTTATAATTGATTTTTTATGTTTTTCGTGTTCTGCGCCTTTGTCAGCGCTCTGAGCTTTGTATTGAAAAAGCTTTGCTGTTGTGATACAATACCCTTATAAAGCTAAAGAGGTGAAGTTATGAAGGGTATACTTAAAAAAGCATTAACTGTTTTTATTGCAGCCTGCTTTGCGGTTTGTTCCCTCTCTGCCTGCAACGGCGGCGAAAAGACGGAGCTTTCCGCGCCCCCGTCAAGGGAAGAGGATAGCAGCTTGGAAAGCGAGTCTTACGAAGAAAGCGAATCCACTGCGGCAAGCGAAAGCAGCGAAGAAAGCGGATCCGCTGCGGCAAGCGAAAGCAGCGAAGAAAGCGAATCCACTGCGGAGAGCGAAAGCAGCGAAGAAAGCACGGCAGAGCCTGCAGACCCGGCAGAGCCGTTAACGCCCATCCCCGAAAACTTCGGTACCGACCCCGCAGACAGCTATTTTGACAACGCTTTGTTTTTGGGCTATTCGGTAATGATGCACTTTGGCAGATATATAGGCGAATGGAAAATGGAGATAGACCCGTCGATTATGGGGGACGTGACCTTTTGTGCCGCACCCGGCGTAACCTTCTATTCCGACCGCAGGCAAACGCCCAACGGTAAAAATTCTTTGCCCTTATACAAGGGTCAGGCGTATAACTTTAAAGACCTGCCCGCCGCCACGGGCTGTAACACCATGTACATAGGCCTTATGGGCAGCAGCGAGCTTCAAAAGGGCTCAACGGCAGGCTGCGTTAAATATGCGGTTAACGAGGCGGTCGCAGGCATTTTGCGTATACAAGAAGCCAACCCCGACGT
This sequence comes from Eubacteriales bacterium, assembly GCA_045604285.1. Taxonomy (GTDB): domain Bacteria; phylum Bacillota; class Clostridia; order Oscillospirales; family CAG-382; genus SIG636. The sequence goes on along the minus strand of JAZUNS010000063.1, from coordinate 1,639 downwards.
AAAGGTGGTAATACTTTCGTCAATATACGTGACCGAGCAGTACAAAACGGGGCAGCTTGACCCGGAAAAGGTTACCAACGAAAATCTGCGTGCCTACAACAACGGCATTTTGGAATACTGCAACAAAAACGGCATTGACTTTATTGACGTATCCTCGGCGCTGACCGACGGCTACGGCTGTATGCCCCTTGAGTACGCCTCCGACGGGGACTATCACATTAAGAAAGAGCCCTTTAAAATCTGGATAAACATCCTGCGGGACTACGCAAGGGCAAAAAACAACGGCACCTGGAAAAACATTGAGGTAATGCCCGAGCTTGGAACTAAATAGAGCAAAAGCCCCCAACGAAGTTTTCGTTTGGGGCTTTTTTAGGTTGACAATATCCTAAAATTTGTGTATAATAACCTTGTGACAGGAGTGAAGACAATGAACATAAACACAAAACAAATAGTTTCGATATCCGAAGCAAACCAAAATTTCTCTCGCATTGCAAGAATGGCAGACAAGCACGGCAGGCTTTACATTTTCAAAAACAACCGCCCAAAATACAAACTTGTGGAGATAGAAAACGACAGCGAAATTGAAATGACCGACGACGAAAAAATAGATTTTGTGGCGGCGCGTATACTTAAGCTTTACCGTCCCGCCTTTGAGGAGCTGGCAAAATGATAAAGTTTAGCCGCGAAAAAGTTTTACTGCTTCATAAGCTTATTACGGAAGAGACCGGCGGTGCCCCGGATTTAAGAGATATAGCCTTACTGGACAGCGCCCTGGAGTCCGCCTTTGCCTCCTTTGACGGGGTAGAGCTATACCCCACCAAGCAGGAAAAGGGTGCGCGAATCGGCTACGCACTTATATCTAACCACGCTTTTGTGGACGGAAACAAGCGCATTGGTATGTGCGTGCTGTTAACATTTTTGGAAACTAACGGCATTAAACTGCGCCCCACTAACGAAGAGGTGGCGCGGGTAGGCCTCGCCGTTGCCGCAGGACAAATGAAATACGACGAGCTGCTTCAATGGATATACGACAATGAATAGAAAAGGGCTGTAAAACGAAGTTTTTTTACAGCCCTTTTTTCTCAGCCTCTTGCGTACTCCGAAAGTATATTTTTTATCTCTTCCAGCGCCGCCTCGCCACCAATGGGCATTTGGTCGGCAGATACCCTGACGTAGCCGTTTTCGGTATAGAATTTACACACGATTTTTACGCCGTCCATAGCAACTGCGTCACTCATGCCGTTCCACTGCTCAAGGCCGTGGCGTTTTATGCAGGCGTGGCAACGCTCCCAGGCTTGGAAGGGTGCGTAATAGCTTACCTTGCCCTCTGCCCCGTGGGAGCTGCCGTACACGTCAAGCACAAGCTTATCCGGGGTATCGGTGCTGCGCAGGACCATCTCACAGCGGCTGTCGTCACCGTCGGCTGCTGCGGTGGCACGGTAATAATTTACAAGCATGGCGCCGCCTGCGGGGGCTTTTGACTTAGGGGATTTGCCGCCCCTGCCCGCAAGAACCACCACCAAAACCACGATACCTGCAATAAAAGCGATGCCCAGCACCGCCGCCAGCAAAAATATAAAAGACGTAGTCATACACTTTAACCTCCTTAGTGCCTTTATTCTACCACGCTGCGCCCAAA
>JAZUNS010000062.1:0-2609 GCA_045604285.1 Eubacteriales bacterium | reverse complement strand
CAGGTTTTATCTGCCGACGGCGGCACGGTGGTTGCCGATTATTCGGCGGCACCCTATGCCAATAGCTTTGATTTATCGGCGGCAAGCATTGATTTCAGCGCCCTTGACCTGGGCAGCTATATTTTACAGGTGCAGGCAATAACCGTGGATGGCTCAACGCCCCTGCCCCACACCTTGGTTTACGAAAGCTTTGAGGTATGTGACCCCGCAACCCTTACGCTGACGGATTCTGCGGCGGCTGAAGGAACTTACACCTTGGGTGACAAATACTTCCGCGGTTTTGGCGCAAGCACCGTTGCCACAGCCTTTAAAGAGCTTTTCAAGTATGCCGTTACCCTTACCGACGCCGAAGGCAACCCCGTTGCCGACACCGCCGTTATAGGCACGGGCTGGACGGTAAGCTGCGGCGGCGAAAGCCGCATTACGGTGCTTTCCGGCGACCTTAACGGTGACGCAATAATCTCTGCGGCTGACGTACTTATGCTGGATAAGCACATAAACGGCACCGGCACTTTAAGCGAGCTTTCGGAGGAGGCGGCAGACACCAACGGCGACGCCGTTGCAAACACTACCGACTCTATCGTTATAGAGAAAATATTGATTTCTTAATAATTGCAATAGGACTGCCACGGCAGTCCTATTCAGACCGCTGACAAAGGCACAGAACACGAAAAATATAAAAAATCAATTACAAAAGAAGTTGAAAAGTCGGGAAAGCTTCCCGACTTTTCTGCAATTTATCGTAATTTTTCGTTCAAAACGAACCTCGGCTCACAGTACGTTAGTACAGTTCTCACCTCGGTTCGTTTCGTCTGCACTCTTTCTCAGCACTCTGCCAAGCTGATGACAGGGTTTGTCATCAGCTTGAATAGGACTGCCACGGCAGTCCTCTTGTTTTATTGCATAAAAACGCAAGATGCAATTTGTGTAAATTTCCTAAAATTGAGCTTCTACGGCTGTTTTGACGGCAATTCGATTGACAAATCCACCTGCAAATTGTATACTGTGAAACGTACTTTATTATAGTGGTTGGAGGCTGTTACAGTGAAAAAATTTGTTTGTATAATAGCTTTTGTGCTTTGTCTATGCACGGTTTTGCCCAGCTTTACCGCCGTTGCATTGAACGTGGAGCTGCCGGTGACGCCATCTGCGTCCTATTCTTATAACGGATACACTACCTACACCGATTATTCGCTGGAATGGAAGGTACCCTCCACCACCGTGGGCGGCACCTCCTGCCCCTCTATGCAGGGGATGAACACGGGCATAAACAACTGCTACGTGGCAAAGCGCAACTCTGACGATACCTACGTAGGCATTACCCGCATAAACATGAACACCGGCGCAACCACAGCCATGAGCTATTATGCAAGCGAAAGCGCCACCAAAGCCACGGGCTGCGACTGCTTGGGCCACGCCAACGAGCTTACCGTTGTTACCATTAACGGAACGAACTACATGTTTGGCGCCACCGCATGGTATACAAAATCTCTTACAAGGCTTAAAATCAGCGGTACCAAGCTTATTTTTACGGGGTATTTTGACCTTGTTTCAACTGCAGGTAAATCCATAAATATTACGGGCGTGCGCCATATAAAGACCGAAGGCGGATACCTTTATTTCCTTGTAAAGCGCGGGCTGATATACTATTACTGCAAGATAGCCGAAAACGACCCCGGCGGACCTGCCGATAACCCCACCAAAATAACAATGTATAAAATATTCACCGTGGATATACGCAACGCCGTGTTTGCAAAAAGCAACTCCTCGGCAGGGACTATTGCGGACATGGATACCTGGACGGGTCAAGGCTTTGGCTACAACTTTGACGAAAAGGTGCTGTACGTGCCCCTGTGGGACAGCGTAAGCGGCTATGATAACGTTATTATCACCTATTATCTGGGAGACGAGCTGGACAGAATGTTCACCGTGACCTCCAATCAGTCCACCGTTCTCTTTCCCACCAAGACTACCTTTAGATTTACTGATTCCAGCCTTACCAAGTTTGAGATAGAATCCTGCAACTTCCGTGTGCAGCAGGGTGCCGACGGCGACCACAAGCTGTATTTTAATACCAACAACGTTGCCTCCACCAACGAAGGCGTGTATTCCTGCAGCTACACCACGGGCAAGGGCGATTTTACCTGCATTGCTGACGATTCCTCTATTGTTTGGACCACCAAATACAACGCCAACGGCGGTACCGGCTCCACCGCAACTACTTATCATATAAGAGGCATATCCACCAAGCTTAGAACCAACGGCTTTACCAGGGAAGGCTACACCTTTGCGGGTTGGTATTTACACAGAAAGTCTGACGATACCTGGCTGTATTTTGACGCAGACGGCACCGCCAGATGGCACAAAAAGGGCGAGCAGCCCACCATGTCAAGGCTTGCGCTGTACGAGGACAAGCGCTCAGTCTCCAAGCTGGCGGTTACCGATGACGACGTTATAACCTGCTACGCTCAGTGGACACCCAACAGCACTGGCACAAAGAGCTTTTATATTCAGTACGACCCCAACGGCGGTACAGGCTCCGCTATTGCAGATACCAAGGTCGTTTACGGCACCACTACTGCCATAGCGTCCAACACCTTCACCAGAGA
>JAZUNS010000061.1:0-27744 GCA_045604285.1 Eubacteriales bacterium | reverse complement strand
AGAAAATGCGTAGGTCAATAGCTATGGCTATTGACCTCAAGCTGATGACAAACCCTGTCATCAGCTTGGCAGAGTGCTGAGAAAGAGTGCAGACGAAACGAACCGAGGCGAAAAAACAACCCACAAAAACTTTGTTTTTGTGGGGGCCCCGCGGACTGTACAAAAGTACTGTGAGCCGAGGTTCGTTTTGAACGAAAAATTACGATAAATTGTAGAAAAGTCGGGAATCTTTCCCGACTTTTCAACTTTTTTTTGTAATTGATTTTTTATATTTTTCGTGTTCTGTGCCTTTGTCAGCGGTCTGAGCCTTGGCGATTAACTCGCCAAGGCTTTTATATTTAATTTACTTTGAAGCCGCTTCTATAAGCGCCTTAAACAGCTTAAGGGAGGGAGCGTCATTGCCCACAAGGCATTCGGGATGCCACTGCACCGCTACACCAAAGGGGCGGTCGGTTGCAACAACTGCTTCCACCACGCCGTCGGTAGCGTAGCCCTCTATCCTTAAATCTTTGCCAAGCTGCTTTACAGCTTGGTGATGCATACTGTTTACAAAAAGCTCTTCCCTGCCCAAAAGGTTTGCGATAAAGCCGTTTTTATCTAACTTTACCGTGTGGCTGCCCACCTCGTAGGGGGGCTTTTGGCGGTGGGTAAGTCCCCTGCCCTTTTCCAGATCTATATCCTGATAAAGGGTGCCGCCGTACATAATATTTATAAGCTGTATACCTCTGCAAATAGCAAGGAACGGCTTTTTTGTTGCCAAAAACTGCTTAGCAAACGCCATTTCGCCTGCGTCACGCTCGGGGCAAAGGTCGCCGCAGCCCTCATGCAGACAGGCACCGTAATGACGGGGATGTGCATCGTCACCGCCGGTAAACACCATACCGTCACACATACCGACCATTGTTTCTATAACGTCGGGATCAGTCGAAAGAGGCAGCAGGAAGGGTGCGCCGCCTGCCTTCTCTACGGCGTGGATATAGCGCATAAGTACGTTTTGGCGCTTATCGCTGGGAGTATAGGAAGGATAAAGTGCAATTATAGGCTTTTTCATATTACATCAAAGACTTAACAGCCGCAATAATGCCCGCTGCATTAAGATTGTAACGGTCAAGCAGTTCGCCTGCAGGCGCACTTCTGCCGAAACGGTCGTTAAGGCCAACACGCTTCATAATAGTGGGCGCATTTTCGGAAAGCACCTCTGCCACGGCGCTGCCAAGACCGCCAACGGTGGTATGCTCCTCAGCAGTTATTACTCTGCCGGTCTTTTTGGCATACTTAATTATGGTTTCTTTATCAATGGGCTTAATGGTGTGAACGTTAACAACGGAGATGTTGATGCCCTCTGCCGCAAGGATATCCCTTGCTTCCATAGCGGCGGCAAGCATTATACCGGTAGCGAAAACAACGGCATCGTCACCATCATAAACGGGGACAGCCTTGCCCAGCTCAAACTTATAGTTTTCTTTTTCAAAAACCGTGGGAACAGCGTATCTGCCAAGGCGCACGTAAACGGGGCCGTCATGGTTAAGCACAGCTTCCATTGCCGCATACGCTTCGGTAGCGTCGGCGGGGCTTACTATGGTAAGATGGGGAACGGTGCGGAGGACTGCCAAATCTTCACAATACTGGTGGGTTGCGCCGTCCTCGCCAACGGTAACGCCGGCGTGGGATGCACAGATCTTTACGTTAAGGCCGGGATAGCTTACGGAGTTACGTATCTGCTCATAAGCTCTGCCGACTGCAAACATTGCAAAAGAAGAAACGAAAACGGGCTTGCCCGTAGAAGCGATACCTGCCGCTACGGAAAGCATATTCTGCTCTGCTATACCGCAGTTAAAGAATCTTTCGGGGAATTTGGCGGCAAACATACCGGTCTGGGTGGAGCCGGAAAGGTCTGCATCCATTACTATAAAATCATACTTTTCGCCCAGGTCGCAAAGCGCCTGACCGTAAGCCATTCTTGTAGCTATCTTGCTCATTTGCCCTCAACCTCCTTCAAAGCCTGCTCGTATGCTGCGCTAAGCTCTGCCTCGGCAATGGCGTACTGCTCTGCGTTGGGAGCCTTGCCGTGCCAGCCTGCGTTGTTTTCCATAAAGGAAACGCCCTTGCCCTTAACGGTTTTGCATATTATTACAGAGGGCTTGTCCTTTACTGCCTCTGCAGCGGTAACTGCGGCGTCGATAGCAGCAAAATCGTGGCCGTCGATAATCTGAACGTGCCAACCGAAGGCGGCAAACTTTTGGTCTATGGGGGCGGGACTCATAACCTGATGCACATCGCCGTCAATCTGCAAGCCGTTGTAATCGATAAAAGCGGTAAGGTTATCAAGCTTATAATGGGCGGCAAACATGGCAGCCTCCCAAACCTGACCTTCCTGAATTTCGCCGTCACCAAGAATGGTGTAAACGCGGTAATCCTTGCCGTCTGCCTTGCCTGCAAGGGCAATACCGCAAGCGGCGGACACGCCCTGACCCAAAGAACCCGTGGACATATCGATACCGGGGATGCGCACCATATCGGGGTGACCCTGGAGTATGCCGCTGCTCTTACGCAAGGACCAAAGCTCTTCCTCGGGGAAGAAGCCTCTCATAGCCAATGCGGCGTAAAGGGCAGGACAAGCGTGGCCCTTGGACAATACAAAGCGATCCCTATCGGGGTCCTTTGCCTTATCGGGCGAAACGTTCATCTTATCGAAATACAAATAGCTTACGATGTCTGCACAAGAAAGAGAGCCGCCGGGATGGCCTGAGCCCGCACCGTGAAGTGCCTTAACAAGCAGGTAACGAAGCTTAGCTGCTCTTTCTGCAAGGATGTGCTGATTTTCCATACAAAAATCCTCCGCTGATAATGCGGCATTCAGCCGCTGATTTTATCTAAGTGATTTAGAACTTTATTAAAAAACTCCGGCAAGGGTGCCTCAAACTCCAACCATTGATCGGTTATGGGATGTCTGAAGCCGATATGCTTTGCAAACAGGCATTGGCCGGTAAGCCCTGCCAGCTCGGCACCGCCGTAGACGGGATCGCCTGCCACGGGGTGACCTATATGTGCCATGTGGACACGAATTTGGTGGGTTCTGCCCGTTTCAAGCTGTAGCCTTAGGTGGCTGAACCCCTTATACGCCTTTATAAGGCTGTAATGGGTTACGGCTTCTCTGCCCCCCGGAACCACCGCCATGCGCTTTCTGTCGGTGCGGTGACGGGCGATGGGTGCATCCACCGTGCCTGCCGCCTCCTTGGGACAGCCCCTAACGACCGCCTCGTAACAGCGGGTAAAGCTGTGGGCTGCGATCTGCTCTGCCAAGGATATGTGGGCGGCATCGGTCTTTGCCACTATAAGCAGTCCTGCCGTGTCCTTATCTATTCTGTGAACGATGCCCGGCCTTAGCTTGCCGTTTATTGACGACAGCCTGCCCTGCAGATGATACAGTAAAGCGTTTACCAAGGTGCCATCCGGATTGCCCGGTGCGGGGTGTACCACCATGCCCTGGGGCTTGTTTACCACCAGAAGGTAATCGTCCTCATAAACCATATCAAGGGGTAGATTTTGGGGCTTTGCGTCGATATCCTCCGGCGGGGGCAAAAGGATAACCACCTTATCCCCGGGCTTAAGCTTGGTGCGCTTAGGCACCGACTTGCCGTTTACGGTAACTGCGCCGCCTTCTATAAGTGCCTGCGCTCTGGCACGGCTTATATCCGCTGCCGTTGCCGCAAAAACGTCCAGCCTTGCTTCCGCCTCGGCAATAAGGCTTATTTCCTCATCAAAGGGAACAGCCATAGAATCAGTCATTGCCCTTTTCCTCTGCCTTTTTCTTTTCGTCCAACAATAAGGGCTTTGGCTGCTTGTGGTCTAAAAACAGAAAGTATATCAAAAGCAAGCCTACGCCCACGGTAATAAACGAATCTGCTACGTTAAAAATAGGGAAATCCACAAAATCGGTCTTTATAAAATCCACCACGCCGCCGTTGGGGCGGAAGATACGGTCTATCATATTTCCTATGCCGCCGCCGATAACGAAGCCCGCCGACAGCCTGAACAGCAGGTGCTGCTCCTTTATTACGAAATAAATAACCGCAAAGCCAAGGATGGAAACGGTAGAAATGCTCATAAACACCCAGCGGTGCTCGGCAAGCATTCCCCACGCCATGCCCGTGTTGGTGGAATATACAAAGCTTATAACGCCCGGTATAACCGTTACGGGGTCGCCGCCCTTGATATGGGCAAGGACCAGCTCCTTGGTGATTTGGTCAAACGCCACCACACCAAGGATTATAAGCGCCCCCACTATATACCAAAGGAGCCGTTTTTTGTTCATAAAATATTACTCCGTAACGCTTTTGCAACGGCAGCAAAGGGGCTGACCGTCACTGTCGGTAACGCCTTCTTCGGTGTACATCCAGCAACGCACGCATTTTTCGCCGCTGGCTTCCTCAACGGTAACGGCAATGCCGCTTTGGGTTTCGGTAAATGCGCCTTCGGGTGCGGTGCCGTTTTCGATAACCACCTTGGATACTATAAACAGCGCCTTAAGCTCTTCAAGAGTGTATCTGCCAAAAAGCTTCAACGCTTCGCTGTCGGCATCGCCGTAAATGGTGATCTTTGCTTCAAGGGACTTACCGATGCGTTTTTCTGCACGGGCAAGCTCCAAAGCCTTCATAACGTCGTCTCTTATATCGAAGATAGCGTTGTACTTAGCCTCTTCCTCGGGGAAGGAGTATGCCTCGTTATATGCGGGCATATCGTTGTAGAATACGCTTTCCTTATCATCGCCTTCGATGTGGGAGATATAACCCCAAGCTTCCTCGGCGGTGTAGGAAAGGATAGGTGCGATAAGACGGATAAGTGCGCTAAGGGTAATATACATAACCGTCTGAGCGCTTCTGCGGGCGGGCATATCCTTCTTTTCGCAGTAAAGTCTGTCCTTGGTGATGTCTATATACAGCTTAGACATATCAATGGTGCAGAAATTGTGCAAATCGTGATAAATGTTATGGAACTCATAATTCTCAAAGGCCTTGCCTACCCTGCGGCACAGACCGTTAAGGCGGGAAAGCGCCCACTTATCCAGCTCTTCAAGGTTTTCGGGGGCAACCATATCCCTATTGGGGTCAAAGTCGGTTTCGGGGCTGCCAAGGTTTGCCATGAGAATACGAAGGGTGTTTCTGATCTTTCTGTAAATTTCGGAAAGCTGCTTAAGGATTTCGGGGCTTATTCTAACCTCGCCGGTGTACTCAACGGAGGAAGCCCAAAGACGCAATACGTCTGCGCCGTAGGTGTTGCACACCTGAAGGGGATCTACGCCGTTGCCCAGAGATTTGGACATTTTTTTACCTTCGCCGTCAACAACCATGCCGTGGGTAATAACGGTCTTATAGGGGGCGGTGCCTCTGGTAGCTACTGCGGTAAGCAGAGAGGACTGGAACCAGCCTCTGTACTGGTCGTTACCCTCAAGATATACGTCTGCGGGGAAGGAATGGTCTGCAAAATGGTCAAGAACGTAGGCGTAGGAAGAGCCGCTGTCAAACCAAACGTCCATTATATCCTGTTCAGCCTTTAAGGACTTACAACCGCACTTGGGGCAAACCGCCATATCGCCGATAAGCTCTTCTGCGGTGTGGGAATACCAAGCGTTGCTGCCCTCTTTTTCAAAGGCTTCGGCAATGCGTGCTATGGTAGTTTCGTTTATAATAGGCTCGCCGCAATCCTCGCAATAGAAGATGGGGATGGGAACGCCCCATTTGCGCTGACGGGAAATACACCAGTCGGCTCTGTCACGAACCATGTTTTCTATTCTGGTTTCGCCCCAGCCGGGGATCCAACGAACGTCCTTAATAGCCTTAAGGGCTTCGTCCTTAAAATCGTCAACAGAGCAGAACCACTGCTCGGTTGCACGGAAGATAACGGGGTTCTTACAACGCCAGCAGTGAGGATAGGTGTGGTTTATGTGCTGGGTGGCAAGAAGAGCGCCGCTTTCTTTAATATCCTTTAAAATCTCTACGTTAGCCTGGGCGGTGGTAAGACCCTGATACTTACCTGCAAGCTCGTTAAGCTTACCCTTAGAGTCAACGGGAACGATAACCTCAAGCTCCTTATAGTTGCGGCAAACGGCAAAGTCTTCCATACCGTGACCGGGTGCGGTGTGAACGCAGCCGGTACCGCTTTCAAGGGTTACGTGGTCGCCCACGATAACAAGGCTTGCTCTGTCAATAAAGGGATGGGCGGTCTTGATATACTCAAAATCAGCGCCCTTGAATTTAGCGGCAAGCTCAACCTCTATACCGCAAACCTTGGCAACGGTTTCGGCAAGCTCTACGGCAAGCACAAGATACTCGTCGCCGCACTTGTAAAGGCCGTACTCAAAATCGGGGCCTACGCAGATAGCCACGTTACCGGGCAAGGTCCAGGTAGTGGTGGTCCATATAACAAAGTTAACCTTTGCGCTGCCAACAACGGGGGCAAACAAGCCCTTATCGTCGGTAACTGCAAACTTTACGTAGATAGAATCGCACTCGTCATCGGCGTATTCAATTTCAGCCTCGGCAAGGGCGGTTTCGTCGGTGGGACACCAATAAACGGGCTTAAGGCCCTTATAAATATAGCCCTTGCGCTGCATTTCGCCAAAAATGCGGATCTGTTCCGCCTCGAAAAGAGGTATAAGGGTAAGATAAGAGTTTTCCCAATCGCCTATAACGCCAAGACGCTGCTGCTGGGACATCTGCTTTGCCACGTTATCTCTTGCAAAGCCTTCGCAAAGGCGGCGGAACTCTACGGCGTCAACGCTGCCGCGCTTTACGCCGTGCTTTTTAACCATTTGGTTTTCTATGGGCAGCCCGTGGGTATCCCAGCCGTGGATATAGGGTGCCTTATAGCCGGACATATTCTTGCTTTTAATTATAAAGTCCTTTAAGCATTTGTTAAGGGCGTGACCGATGTGCATATCGCCGTTTGCGTAGGGAGGACCATCGTGCATAACGAAAGGCTTTTTACCCTCGCCCTTCTTCATAAGGCCGTGATAAAGCCCTATTTCATCCCAATGCTTTTTAATTTCGGGTTCCTTCTGAGGCAAATTTGCTCTCATAGGGAAGCCGGTGCCGGGAAGATTAAGTGTATCCTTATAATCTCTCATAAAAATATGTCCTCACATTTTCTAAAAAATATCTATCATAATTGCGCCGAAAAGCAGCCGTATACACCTTGAAGTAGGCACGGCTGCTCAGGCACCCCCTTAAAAGGGGCGCTTACTTTTTAAAAATAACAGTTTAGTCATCATCTTTCAAGCTTTCAAGGCTTTTGATGAACTGGTCTTCTTCATCGTCCTCATCATCAAAAACAACGCCGGATACGGGTGCCAGCTCCTCAACGGGGGGTGCGGGCTGTTCTTCTGCAACGAAAGCGGGAATCTCTACAGGCTCCTTCTCTTCCTTAACGGGGTTAAGGTTTTCGCTTTCGGCATCCTGCTTTTCGTAACTGTTGTTGTTTTTAACAGCCTGGGCAACCTCGCCGAAGATGCCTTCGATAATAGTGTTTTCGTTGGGAAGCACTATCTCTTCTATCTTGTTAACGCTGATACCCTGAAGCTCTTCGATATGCTTGCGGTAGATGTCGAACACCTCGGTTTTAAAATCCAAAACCGCTGTTCTAAGCTTCCAAAGGTCCTCTTTTTCGCTTACCATGCGGCGTTTGAAATCGGCAATAACCGCATCACAGCGTTCCTTAATGGCGCCGGTGATAAGGTCTGCCTGGGCGTTGGCGTCTTTAATGATCTTTTCGCCCATTTTTTGTGCGTTAACAAGGGTGCTTCGGATGGATTCTTCCTCATCCTTTATCTCGTCAAGCTTTGTAACTGCAATTCTAAGCTTACGGTTAAGCTCGGTATTTTCCCTGTAAAGCTCGGTATACTTTTCAATAAGAAACTCTATATGGTCATCCACTTCCGTAGGGTTATAGCCCCTTACGGCCTTGGAAAACGCCTTGTTTTTAAGCTCGTGCGGTGCAAGCATACTTCTCTTCCCTCTCCTTTCTTCACGCCGTTATACCCGGCAAAAAGAATGACAGCAGCATAAGCAAAACCATTGCCACAAGGATAGAAATATCCAAGGGTATGCCCTGCAGAATGCCGTGCTTGTCAATATAGCGTCTGATGGGAAGCAAGATAGGCTCGGTAGCCACATAGATAAATGAAGCAAGGGGACCGGTACCTTCGGTAAAAGCACCCAATACCACACGCATCAGAAGCGCCACGTGCATAAGTGTAATGTATGCGCTGACGGACAGCGCCACAAACGCAAAAATTCTAACCAAAAATAATCACCTTAAAAATTAATAAAGCTCCTTGCCGGCAGCGCCCTTAGAATCAGCCGCTTCCATATCTGCGGAAACGTCAACGTTCTTGGGGGTTATTACGTAAGTAGAGTTGGCGGCACGCTTCATATTGCCTTCGATAGCGTAAATGGTACCGGAAAGGAAATCCAAAATACGTCTGATATTTTCTTTGCCGGTGTTTTCAAGATTAAGCACAACGGTGCGTCTTTGAAGAAGATGGTCTGCTATGGAGGTAACGTCTTCAAAGCGTTCGGGCTTAATTATTTTCATTTCCAAGGAAGCACTGCTGGAGATAGCGCCGGTTTGACGGGGTGCCTCGGGTGCAGCGGGTGTGCGTGCGGGGGCAGCCTCGTAGCCTTCATCCTCGTAGCCGGCTTCGTCTTCGTCAACGTAAGCTTCTTCTTTACCTAAAAGTTTTTCTGCCCATTTCCAATTTGCCATAATTTATTCCTCCGTAGTTTTATTATCTGTTTTATGCTTTGCCTGCGCCGTAGTTGCGCTGCCCGAATATGCCTGAGCCTATACGAACCATGTTGGAGCCGCATTCTACTGCTTCTTTCCAATCGCCGCTCATCCCTGCAGACAAAATCCTCATACTAACATTATCCACATTTTGACATGATATGTCAATAAATATTTGCTTGATTTTTTTGTAAAATTCAATATTTTTCTCTCGGCTGTCACTTTTTGGGGGTATTGTCATCAATCCGCAGACGCTTATACCCGGCAAAACCGCAATTTTTTTAATAAACGCCAAGGTGTCCTCGGGCATAACGCCGCTTTTGCTGGGTTCTTTACCCACGTTGACCTCTACAAGCACGGGCATTACCTTGCCTATTGCCACTGCCCTGCGGCTTATTTCCTCCGCCAGGGACAGTCTGTCAACCGAATGTATCATGGATACCTTATCTATTATATACTTGACCTTGTTGCTTTGCAGGGCGCCGATAAAATGGATATCCAACAAATCCTTATTGATAGCGTCGTATTTTTCCAGCAGCTCGTTAACACGGTTTTCGCCGATAAGCCTAAGCCCGCACTCTGCGGCGTAGTTGATATACTCGGCAGAGACGGTCTTGCTGGCGGCAAGAAGGGTGACCCCCGAGGGCAAGGCATCGGTAACAGCCTTAAGGTTTGCTTTTATTAACGCTTTCTTTTCGTCCATGTTATTGAATCACCTTCCCCACGTACAAATTTTTACCGCTTAGAATGACCGTATCGTGAAGGGATAGCTTTGTTGCGGAACGCACGGTGTGGTTTTTCTCGTCGGGCAACGCCACCAGATAAAAGCCGCCGCTTTCCTTAAGCACCGTTGCGGTTTTAAATACTATACGGTTGTTGGCAAGCACAAAAACGCCTACCTGCCCGTTTTCGTTTCTTAAAGCAGAGGTACGCACCTTAAGTCCTGCCGTAGAGGATTTTACCACGCTTATCTCCTGCCTGCGGGCAAAGTTAAAGCCTGTGGGCAGGGTATGGCTGCTGAACACCACCAGGGTGCTTTCGCCCTCGGCGTTACCAACGGTGCGCTCTACAGTCATATCCAGCTCTGTTTCGGAATAAGGGAAGGACACGGTGTACCTTGCGCCCTTTTCAAAGCCCGCTGCCTCTCTTCTGCCGCAGGTAAACGCCACGTACCATTTTGAGCTTTTGGCTATCTTGCCCACGGCGTTGCCGTTTATGGAGGGAGCGACGTTGCTTGAAACAAGCTGTTCAAACTCTTCAAGGCTCATCTCTTTAAGGGCGGCGGCGGAAAAAGTGCTTTCGTAGCCGTCAACCTCGGTATAAAAATAGCCTGCAGCGGGAGAAGTTGTAGAAACCTTTGCGCCCTCCAAGCTGGCTTCAAGCTGCCTTTTTTCTATCTTAAGGGCGGGTATCTGGCTGCTGAAATAGTTGTTGTCCTCCTCCACCGTTGCCTGGCGGCGGTTCATTTGTATAAGCAGGGAGCTTTGCAAGCGCTTTGCGGTTTGAAGGTCGCCGTCGGAAACGCTTTGCAATATGTCCTGCATATAATCTGAAATGTTCTCGTTTATTCTGCCAAGGTCGGCAAAATAGCTGCCGTTGCTTTGCTCTAACACAGAAAGGCGCAGGTTTATTTCGTTTATACGCTCCTGCACGTCTGCCTCGTCATAATCCTGATAAGTCACGCAAAGCTCCTGCCCCAAATAGACCTTATCGCCGTTTTCGGCAATATAGCTGCGGGTACCCTCGGCACTTTGAATAATAAGGGATTCATCCCTGAAAATATAGCCCTGGGTGGTAATAACGTCGTTGACAACGGAATAGAAGGTGTTTTCCGTTTCCACCGCATCGCTTGTGGTAAGGGAAAGCTGAAACACGGCGTAAACCAATATTGCCAGCGAGCACGCCACCGTAAGAATATGCTTAAGCACGTTTTTCACGTTTTTACCTCCCCTTGGTTATTTTTCCAAAAATTCTTTGCATTTATCTGCGGCGATGGAAAAAACCGCCTCGGCACCCATAGAAATATCAATGGGTATGGCATCCTCCATCCGCTTAAAATAGGTTATCTGCCGTTTTGCATAATTGCGGGTGGCCTGCTTTATGCGGTCCACCGCCGCTTGAAGGGGCATATCCCCCCTAAAATACGGGAACAGCTCTTTATACCCGATAGCCGCCGACGCAGTGGGCGTATCTGCCAAGCCCCGTTGCCAAAGGCTGCGTGCCTCTGCCTCAAGCCCTGCTGCCATCATCTCGTCCACTCTGGCGTCGATACGACTGTACAAAGCGGCACGGTCGGGGCAATCCAACAGTAAAAGCAGGCGACTAAAGCGCCCGTTTTCTACGGGCTTGCTGTTAAGCTCGGTTTTGGTTTTGCCCGTTACAAGATAAATCTCTATGGCGCGGGCAACACGTTTTACGTTATTCGGGTGGATTTCTGCCGCCGCCGTAGGGTCTATTGCCGCAAGGTAGGCGTGCAGACTTTCGGCGCCCTCGGTGCGAGCTTTCTCCATAAGCTGAAGCCTTACTGCGGGGTCGCTGTCCGCCGTAGGGCTAAGGCTTTGCCTGCCCGTCATGGCATCCACGTACAGCCCGGTGCCGCCTGCAATTATGGGCAGCTTGCCGCGGGCGTGGATATCCTCTGCCGCTTTGCCCCCAAGCTCGGCAAACATACCTGCAGAAAACGCCTTATCAATATCAAGAATATCAATTAAATGGTGGGGTATTCCCCCCTGCTCCTTGGGGCTTGCCTTGGCTGTGCCGATATCCATGCCACGGTATACCTGGGCGGAATCGCCCGAGATGACCTCGCCGCCAAAGCTTTGTGCCAGCCGTACTGCCAGCCCGCTTTTGCCCGTTGCCGTAGCGCCCACCACGGCTATTACCTTAAGCATCGTATTTAAAGCCGTTTATTACGGCATCATAGCCTGCAAGGGCGTCTTGGTAATCCTCCTCAGAGGCGGTAAGTACAACGGTA
Source organism: Eubacteriales bacterium (assembly GCA_045604285.1). Taxonomy (GTDB): domain Bacteria; phylum Bacillota; class Clostridia; order Oscillospirales; family CAG-382; genus SIG636. The sequence goes on along the minus strand of JAZUNS010000061.1, from coordinate 15,986 downwards.
TAAACGTTGCCGTTGTAAAGGGCGATGGTCTGGCGCAAATGATACACGGCGCCGCTTTTACTTGCAAAGGTATATTCGGCATCCACTGCCAAAACCCCTGCAAGCTCTGCTTTTTCGTTAAGGTTGATTACGGTAAAATCTTTAAAGTTTGCCTTAAGGTCGGGAACGTAAACGTTTTTCCAGCAATCAAGGGCGGTATCGTTATTTTCTGCAGAGAAAACCGTTGCCGTAACGGTTGCCTTGCCATGGCTTAGGGTATAATACGCCTCTGCCGTTTCAAGGGTCCAGCCCTCGGGGGTGGGAACGTAAAAATCCGCCCTGCCGCCGTCGCTTACCTCTGCCTTTTCGGCATTTGTAAACTTAAAGCTTGCTTTTACCGTATCTACGGCAGAGCCGTGCTCTTCATCATTGGACTTGCTTGCCATATAGGTGGCAACGCAAAGCTTACCCGCTTTTTCAAAAACCAATTGGCGAAGCTTGTAAACAGCCTTGCCGTCTGCCTTATCGGGCTGCCCGTCCAGATTGGTAAAGCCCACTGCGGTAACTTCTAAAAGTGCATCGTGGGCGGTGCCGCCTTCAAAATCGAAGGCCTGGCTTTTCTGCACCTCGGCAGAGTGGTAGCTTTCCGTAAGGGCGGTTTTGCCGTCCTCCCAATACTCGGTAGCTGTTTTGCCTGCCCCATCGGCTACGGTAAAGCGGATAACCGCATAAGGAACCGAGCCGCCCACGTCCGCTACGGTTATAACGGTGGTGGCGCCGTCGGAGAGCAGCTCCCACGTTTCGGGGTAACTAAAGCTGTAGCCGCCGTAAGGATTTTTGCCCTCTACGTTTTCAATTTCGTTATTGCAGGCGCAAAAGGAAAGACAAAGCAACGCCGCCAAAACAAGCGCCGCCGCAGTTTTAATGCAAGATGGTATAAAGCGCACTGACATTGCCGTCCACTCCCTCCTGGCCCAAGCCCTTATCGTCCTTATTATAAGCTATCTTCAGGGTATAGAAGCCCACGGAATCCTGCTTATAATCGCCATCGGTAAGGGAACCGTAAAGCCTAAGCACTATCCTGTCATCTTCCCTGTAGCTATCAACGTCGGTAAAGCTGTAGCCGGGCTTGTTCATTCTGAATTTAAAGATCACCTCGCCGCTTTCGCTAAGCTTATACTCGCAATCTTTTATTTCGTCCACATCCAAAAGGATATCACGGTTCTGCTCGTAAACCATGCATAACGAAACGGCACCGCAAACAAAAGCCAACGCCAAAAGCGCCGCAATTATTTTGCCTGCTGCCTTGCCCCATATGCTGCCCGTATTTTCCACAGACGAACACCTCTTTTCATTGAATATATACCCATTTACTATAATACAACATTTTTTTGTTTTATACAAGTGGTATACGCTAAAATTATTCCAACGCCGCTCCGTCGCCGTCGGACAGCATAAGCCTTACGGTGGAAGAGTATTTCACCGCATCGCCCAAAAACTCGGTTATGTACTTGGGGTTAAGATAATCGTCGGGGGACGCCGCAAGAGTAGTTCTAAGCACTACGCCGTCACGGCACTGCTCTGCGGAAAGCTCCTTTATCATTGGGGATATATCAACAAAGGCGCATTTCTTTTTGCTTTTCTTTTCCACAACCACCTCGCCGCCGAATTTCGCCTCTATCTCCGCGGCGGTAAGGTCGGTTTCCAGATATATCTCGTAGCTTGCCCAAGCAAGCTCTTTAAACTTCTTTATGGGGTACGCCGCCTTTATAACGGTGGTTTCCGGAGGCATTACGGCGTTTAGCTTTTCCGCCGCCAGGGCGGGGTCAATCTTTTCCGTAATATCCACGTCAAAAACGTCGTACAGCGCCTCCATATACAGCCCTACGGGCAGCGCAAACACCAGCTTAAGGTGGGGGTTGTAGCCCTGAGAGTAATAAAGGGGCAAGCCGCTTCTTACCAAAGCACGGGTTATTGTACGCTGGGTATCCAGATGAGAGGTGTACTTTGCGTTGCCCTTTTTTTGCCAAAACACTCTAAGCGTATATTTTTCTATAGGCTTCATTGGTTTTCCCCTCCTTTTTTGCAGATGGTACAGCCCTTGTTTTGCATACCGCAGCCGGAGCAACGGGTGCGGCAATCGGGGGTGGTGGTCTCTGCCATGGCAAGCTTTGCCTCTCTTACCAAAAACTCTTTGGTTACGCCGCAATTGATGTGGTCCCAAGGCAACAGCTCGTCAAAGCCAAACTGACGGTTTGCGTAAAATTCGGGGTCGATGCCCACGGCTTCAAACACCTGCATCCAGGTGTCAAAGCTGAAGAACTCGTCCCAGCTGTCAAAGCGCTGCCCACGCTTTACCGCCTCGGCAATGGCGGCGGAAAGGCGACGGTCGCCACGGGCAAAGACTGCCTCTAAAAAGCTTACTTCGCTATCGTGATAATTATAGCTTATCTTGCGGGTGGTAATGCATTCCTTAAGCAAAAGCTGCTTGCGCTTAAGCTCGTCTATTCTGTCCTGTGCCATCCACTGGAAGGGCGTGAAGGGCTTGGGTACAAAGCAGGATACGCTTACGGTGACGTTTACGCCCTTGCCTTTCATGCGTTTTTTGGAGTAGTACAAGTCCACTATCTGCTGGGCAAGGCTTGCTATACCGCGGATATCGTCGTCAGTCTCGGTGGGAAGTCCGTTCATAAAGTAAAGCTTAAGGGCGGTTCAGCCACGGTCAAAGGCGGCGGCACAGCCTGCCATTATCTCGTCCTCGCTTATGTTTTTGTTAATAACGTCCCTAAGCCTCTGGGTGCCTGCCTCCGGCGCAAAGGTAAGACCGCTTTGGCGCACGTTCATGGCTTTTTCCATAAGCTCGCCGTAAAAGCTGTCTATACGCATGGAGGGCAGGGACAGATTTATGCGCTCCTTTTCCGTCCAGGACAAAAGCTTTTCTATAAGCTCGCCCAGGCCGCTGTAATCGCTGATGCTGAGAGAGCACATGGATATCTCGTTATAGCCCGTGTTTTTGTAAAGCTCCTTAGCCTGCTTATCCAGCAGGTCGGGGCTTTTTTCTCTTACGGGGCGGCAAATCATGCCCGCCTGACAGAAGCGACAGCCCCTTATACAACCTCTGAACACCTCCAGCACCATGCGGTCGTGGACGGTATCTATGTAAGGCATCTCGTGGAAGGTAGGAAAGGGTGCGTTGTCCAGGTCGGTAAGAAAAGTCTTTTCTATTACCGCAGGCACGTCCTTATACTTGGGTGCAAAGCCTGCAAGCTTGCCTTCGGCATCGTAGCTTACCTCGTAAAGAGAGGGGACGTACATACCCTTTATTTGGGCGGCGGCACGCAAAAATTCGGCACGGGGCTTGCCCGCCTTTTTGTATTGGCGGTAAAGCTCTGCCAGCTCTACAAGGGCGTACTCACCCTCGCCTATAGAGAAAATATCAATAAAATCCGCCATGGGCTCGGGATTATAGGCGCAGGCACCGCCCGCTATAATAAGGGGGTGACTGTCATCTCTTTCGGCGGCGTAGATGGGTATACCTGCCAGCTCAAGCATATTTACCGTGTTGGTATAGCTAAGCTCGTACTGCAAGGTGAAGGCAACTATGTCAAAATCCTTTACGTTGTCGCCGCTTTCCAAAGCGTAAAGAGGCACGCCCTCGGCACGCATAAGCTTTTCCATATCGTCCCAAGGAGCGTAGCAACGCTCGCACCACAGCCAGGGAAGGCGGTTGAGGCATTCTCTTAAGATTTTAACGCCCAGATTGGACATACCGATCTCGTAGGTATCGGGAAAACAAAACGCCATGCGGATATCTACCGCATTTTTATCCTTAATAAGCTCGCCGTATTCGCCGCCGGTGTATCTGCCCGGCTTTTCTACCTTGGCAAGAATATGCTTTATTCTTTCAGTATTCATTGCTTATCTCCCTTTAAATATGCTTTTAGATAATGCCCCGTGTGGGACTTAGCGCAGGCAGCAACCTCCTCGGGCGTGCCCTGCACCACCACGGTGCCGCCGCCGTCGCCCCCTTCGGGGCCCATATCTATAACGTGGTCGGCGGTTTTGATAAGGTCAAGATTATGCTCTATTACCACTACGGTGTTGCCCGCATCCACAAGGCGGTTTAAAATGTAGATAAGGCGGTTAACGTCATCGGTATGCAAGCCGGTGGTGGGCTCGTCCAGAATATACAGAGTATTGCCCGTACTGCGGCGTGAAAGCTCGGTGGCAAGCTTTACACGCTGCGCCTCGCCCCCGGAAAGGGTGGTGGAGCTTTGCCCGATTTTAACGTAGCCCAAGCCAACGTCACGCATTACCCCAAGCTTGCGCTTTAAGGAGGGGTACGCATCGAAGAACTCGCAGCCCTCGTCAACGGTCATCTCCAGCACGTCGCTTATGGTCTTGCCCTTATATTTTATCTCTAAAGTCTCACGGTTGTGGCGCTTGCCCTTGCAGACGTCACATTTTACGTAAACGTCGGGCAGAAAGTGCATTTCTATCTTTAAGGTGCCGTCGCCTTGGCAGGCCTCGCAGCGGCCGCCCTTGACGTTAAAGGAAAACCTTCCGTCGGCATAACCCCTTGACTTTGCCTCGGGTGTGGAGGCGAAAATCCCACGGATGTCCGAGAAAATGCCCGTATAGGTGGCGGGGTTGGAGCGCGGTGTGCGCCCTATGGGGCTTTGGTCTATGGCAATAACCTTGTCAATGTTTTCCAGCCCCTCTATGCCCTTGTGCTTACCGGGGGTAAGAGTGTACCTGCCAAGGGCCTTGGCGGTGCTGTTGTAAAGGACTGCGTTTACAAGGGAGGACTTGCCCGACCCGGAAACTCCCGTTACGCAGATAAGCTTGCCCAAGGGGAAGCTTACGTCCACGTCTTTAAGGTTATTTTCTGAAGCGCCCAGCACGGTAAGGACTTTGCCGTTACCCTCCCTGCGCTTTTCGGGCAGATGTACCTTAAGTGCGCCGGAAAGGTACTTGCCCGTAATGGATTTTTCGCATTTTAAAAGCTCTTCGGGGGGGCCTGCAAAGATAACCTCGCCGCCGTGGATGCCCGCACCGGGGCCGATATCCACCACGTAGTCGGCAGAAAGTATGGTTTCTTCGTCGTGCTCTACCACTATAACGGTATTGCCCAGGTCACGTAGGTGCTTAAGGGTGGCAATAAGCTTGCGGTTATCCCTTTGATGCAGACCTATGCTGGGCTCGTCCAAAATATAAAGCACGCCCATAAGAGATGCGCCGATCTGGGTGGCAAGGCGTATACGCTGTGCCTCGCCGCCGCTAAGCCCACCCGATTTGCGGGACAGGGTAAGGTAATCCAGCCCCACGTTGCTTAAAAAGCTTAAGCGTGAATTTATCTCTTTTAAAATCTCCTTGGCTATTACGGCGTCCTTGCCCCTAAGCTGAAGCTTTGCAAAAAACTCCTTTGCCTTGTCCACCGACAAATCGCAGACTTGGGCAATATTAAGCCCGCCCACGGTTACAGCCGACGCCTCTGCCTTAAGGCGCTTGCCGCCGCATTCAGCGCAGGGGACGTTTTCCATAAAGTCCTCGTAATACTCACGCATGGCAAAATCGTTGCCGCACTGCTTATAGCGACGGTCTATCATGTTTATAACGCCTTCAAACTTCGGCTCGTACACGTCACGGCGGCGAGCTTTACTGCCGCCCATATTGCCGTACATAAGGATGTTGAAAGCTTCTTCGGTATACTCTTCTATGGGAGTATGGATATCAAAGCCGTGGTATTTACCAAGGCGGTTATATATTTCGCCGTAGTAGCTGCCTGCGTTAATGGATTTAAAGCCGTTGCATATTATTGCCCCTGAATATAGAGAGCGGCTTTTATCCGGGATAAGCTTGTCCGGCGAAAGCACAAAGCTTTCACCCAAGCCGCCGCATTTTTCGCAGGCGCCGTAGGGGTTGTTAAAGGAAAACATACGGGGGCTTAGCTCTCCAAGGCTTATGCCGTGGGTTTTGCAGGCGTAGTTTTGGGAAAAGCTTATTTCCTCGCCGTCGGTGCCGTCCTCGTTAAGGGGAAGGATAGCCACTATACCCTCGGCAAGCTTTGCGGCGGTTTCGACGCTGTCGGTAAGCCTGCCCTTTATGTCGCCACGCATTATAAGGCGGTCAACGACTATATCAACATCGTGCTTTTTGTTCTTGTCCAGCTCGGGGCGGTCGGTAAACTCGTACATTGCGCCGTCAATACGCACACGCACGTAGCCGCTGCGAGAAGCACCGTCAAGCAGCTTATCGTGCTGACCCTTTTTGCCCCTGATTACCGGTGCCAGCACAAGAAAGCGGGTGCCTTCCTCCAGCTCGCAAATTCGGTCAACTATTTCGTCCACGCTTTGGCGGGCGATCTCCTCACCGCAGATAGGACAATGGGGTACGCCTACACGGGCGTAAAGCAGACGGATGTAATCGTATATCTCGGTTACCGTGCCTACGGTAGAGCGAGGGTTTTTAGAGGTTGTCTTTTGGTCGATGGATATGGCGGGTGACAGCCCGTCTATACCGTCAACGTCCGGCTTATCAAGCTGGCCGAGAAACATACGGGCGTAGGAGGAGAGGGATTCCACAAACCTTCTGTGCCCCTCGGCGTAGATGGTGTCGAAGGCAAGGGAGGACTTGCCCGACCCCGAAAGCCCCGTAAACACCACAAGCTTATCCCTTGGCAGGGAAACGTCTATGTTTTTAAGGTTGTTTTCTCTTGCGCCTCTTACTGTCAATTCCTTGTTCATAACACAAATCACTCCTATAAAGGTTAGGCGATAAGCGAGCGTATCTTATCACGCAGGGCGGCGGCTGTTTCGAAATCCAAATTCTTTGCCGCACGCTTCATTTCTGCCTGCAGCTTTTCTACAAGCTGTTTCTTTTCCGCCTTGGTCATTCTGCCGTCGGCACCGCTGCCCTTTACGGTTATTTCTATGGGTGCGGCTATCTCTTTTACAATGGTCTTTGGCGTTATTCCGTGGGCCTTGTTGTACTCGTCCTGCTTGCGGCGGCGACGGTTTGTTTCGTCCATGGCACGCTGCATTGAGCCCGTTATCTTATCGGCGTACATTATTACCCTGCCGTTGGCGTTTCTTGCGGCTCTGCCTATGGTCTGTATAAGGCTCATTTCCGAGCGCAAAAAGCCCTCCTTATCCGCATCGAGTATACCTATAAGGGATACCTCGGGCAGGTCAAGCCCTTCTCTAAGCAGGTTTATGCCCACAAGCACGTCGTATTCCCCTGCCCTAAGCTGACGAAGCAGCTCTATACGCTCTATGGTTTCAATATCGTAATGCAAATACTTGGTTTTTATGCCGTTGCTTAAAAAGTATTCCGAAAGGTCCTCTGCCATTTTTTTGGTAAGGGTGGTAACAAGGATACGCTCGTTACGCTGTATGCAGTTGCGTATCTCGCCCAGCAGGTCGTCTATCTGACCGGTAACGGGGCGCACCTCTACCAGCGGGTCAAGCAGCCCCGTGGGGCGTATTATCTGCTCTACCGTCTGCTCTGCCAGCTCCTTTTCAAAGTCGGCAGGGGTGGCACTGACGTACACGGTCTGCCCCTTTTTCTTTAAAAACTCTTCAAAACGCAAGGGGCGGTTATCGTAGGCAGAGAGCAAGCGGAACCCGTAATCTATAAGGTTCTTTTTGCGGGCGGTGTCGCCGCCGCTCATACCCCTTACCTGGGGAACGGTAACGTGGCTTTCGTCAATAAACAGCAAAAAGTCATCGGGCAGATAATCAAGCAGGGTGTAAGGGGTGCTGCCCGGCTCTCGCCCCGACAGCACGCGGGAATAGTTTTCAACGCCGCTGCAATAACCTATCTCCCTTATCTGCTCCATATCAAACATGGTGCGTTCTTTTATGCGCTGGGCTTCTATAAGCTTGCCTTCGGCTTCAAAATATTCCACACGCTCAAGCATTTCGTCATATATTTCGGTTAGTGCTTTCTTCCTAAGCTCCTCGTCGGTAACGTAGTGAGAGGAGGGGTATATCGCCGCATGGTTAAGCCTTGCGTGCAGCTCACCCGTTACGGTATCAACGGTGGATATTCTATCCACCTCGTCCCCAAAGAACTCCACCCGCACTGCCTCGGCACCGGAGTTGGAGGGGAAAATCTCCACCACGTCCCCACGAACGCGGAAATTGTTTCTTTCAAAGCCAATGTCGCTGCGGCTGTACTGCAGGGCAACAAGGCGTTTTATAAGCTGCTCACGGGTTAGGCGCATACCGGGACGCAAAGAAATCACCTGCTTGCGGTATTCCACGGGGTCACCCAGAGAATAAATGCAGGACACGCTGGACACTATGATAACGTCCCTGCGCTCAAAAAGTGCGCTGGTGGCACTGTGGCGCAGCTTATCTATCTCGTCATTAATAGAGGCGTGCTTTTCGATATAAACGTCCTTCCCCGGAACGTACGCCTCGGGCTGATAGTAACCGTAATAGGAAACGAAGTATTCCACAGCGTTGTTGGGGAAAAACTCACGAAACTCGGAGCAAAGCTGTGCCGCCAAGGTTTTGTTGTGTGCCAAAACCAAGGTAGGGCGGTTTACGTTGGCAATTACGTTTGCCATTGTAAAGGTTTTACCTGAGCCTGTAACGCCCAGCAAGACCTGCTCCTTCATGCCGCTTTCTATGCCTGCCGTAAGCCTTTCTATGGCCTCGGGCTGGTCCCCCGTAGGCTTATAGGACGAAACCAATTCAAATTTATCCACAGCGGCGTTTGCCCCCCTTTCAACACCTTGCCCCGACGCCTAAATCCGCCGTCGGGCACACTAAGCCATTCTTGAAATTATATTATACCACATCAAAAGGCAAAATAAAAGATTTTGCTGCAAAATTTTTTAAGTAAAAAGGTTGCGATAAGATCGAAGTCTTATCGCAACCTGTCTTATCGCAACCTTGAAATGCTTTATTTACTTAGTTTTTCTCTGCCGGGAATTTATCAATAATCAATGCGTCGTACTTAAGGATCTGTGCCGCATCAAGGCTGTTTACCTTGCCGTCGCCGTTTACGTCTGCGGCGGTAAGTGCGCCTTCTGCAAGGGTTATCATCATTGCGTCATGCTTAAGCACCTGCGCTGCATCAAGGCTGTTTACCTTGCTATCGCCGTTTACGTCGCCGTAGGCAACCTTCTTTACGGTGTAAAGCTTAAATACACAGCCGATATAGTCGTCCTTGCCCTCTACTACAACGGCATAAACGCCGTCTTCCGTGTACTGTTCGGGGATAAGGCTTACGGTATAATCCTCGCCCTCGGTAAGAACGGTGCCGTCGCCATCGGTTACGGTGACTATATCCGAAAGAGCTATTTCGCCCATGTGGTAGAGCTCGTCCCCGGGCAAAAAGCTTACCCAAGCTTCCTGAAGCTGCTGAACGCCGTCAAGAGCTGCAGGGTTTAAAATAAAGTTACGCAAGACGTTACCGTCAGAATCGGCAACGTGGTAAAGGTCGGTATCAACTTCGATAACAGAATATTCACCGTAAGAAGAGTCGATAAACACGCCGCCGCCGATTTCGATCGCCCCATCACCGACGCCTGCATCAAACACAAAAGTGCCGCCTGTAATAGCCGCCACGTCGTAGCAAGAGATACCTTCGTCTCCCGTTATCAGTTCAAAGTATCCGCCGTTTATCTCAAGGGAGCCATCGTCCAGGTCAATGCCGTTATCATCGTTGGTAACTATATAGAAATCGCCGCCGTTGATGATCATATCTCGGTAGCAGTCTATACCGTTATCTTCAGCGTGGATATTAAACAGGCCGTCGTTGATGATTACGTCGCCGTCAATATCTATACCGTCGTCATCCGCTTCTATTACGAAAACGCCGCCGTTGATTTCAAGATCGCCTACGGTCTCTATGCCGTGGTCGGTTGCGTCTATCTTTATTATGCCGCTGTTTACGGTAAGTCCGCCGCCGTCTGCATCAATACCGTCAAAGCTGCCTTCAGCAATAACTTCAATGCTGCCCTCGCCCTCTATTACAAGGGCACCGTTAGCTACGTAAATACCGTCGCCGTCTTCACAATGGATTATGTTTGTGCCTTCAAGCAATATGGTCAAGGGGGTCTCCGCATAAATACCGCTGTGCTCTTTAAAAGGATTTGCCTCTGCACCTACGTAAACAAAGTTGTGCAACGTAAGAGTGCCGTCCTTGAAATATGCGTAGCCCGTATTGGGCTTTTGGGTAACGACATCACCCCTAAGGTTAATATATTTGCCCTCTATAATTTCGGTAGCGCCGATATAAACGCCGTTAAATATTGTGCGTCCGCAGGTGCAGGTGCCGTCCTCACCGTAGCTGTGTCTGATGCCGTCTTCAATTTGAAGATTACAATAGGGACACGCCAAATAGTGTTCTATCGCATTATAAGCAAGTTCGCCTTCGCCGTGGGTGTGGTCAAAATATCCGCATTCGCAGTCGCCTTCGTCATCAAATAAATGGACTGAGTCTATGAACACATTACAAAGATCGCAATAGCCCCAATGTGAGTAATCATCGTAATCCCACCGGCTTACCACGCAGTCGTGAGCAAAATAGTCACAAACCAGACATTCGCCTTCTGCATTATAAAAATGATTCTCTACAATATCCGGGCCGCATTCGTCACAGGTGCCCCAATGAGCTTCCGTATCAAAATACCACTTGGTGCCGCTGTGTACGTGGGAGTTGCCGCATTTGCAAACACCGTTTACATCACGCAAGTGGAGTTCCATTATAGTTTCGTTACCGATGGAACACACGCCTTGGTGATACTGATGATCGTAGTCTGTCCAAGAGCTGATGTTATGGATCGGAGTGCCATCATCATCAAGCATTGCCACGATTGCGTCAAAGGTGCCTTTGGTTGTATCGTTGAAAAAGCTTGCCTTAAGCATATAAGTAGTGCCTGCGGTCATGTTACACTGCACCTTAAAGTTTCTGCCGCCCTCCGGATCGTCGTCATTTCTTACCAATTCGTTGTAATCTGCATCTAATATATAACCGTAGGTATCATATGTTTCCGAAAGGGACATAAAAGCGTAGGTACCGTCTGTATCCGGAACAAAGCGATAAATTGCGTACCCGGCGGGTTCAAGGGTTATGCTGACGATCTCACAGCGGGAAATATTGTCATAATCCGCCACGGTAACGCTGCAGCTTTTGGTAAGGCCGCTTGCTGAGGTGGCGGTGATGGTGGCAGCGCCCACCTTTAAAAGCGATACCACGCCGTAAGCATCCACAGAGGCTACCGTTTCATCGGAGGATGACCAAACTATATCCTCTGACTTTGCACCTCTGGGTTCAAAGTAAGCGTTAAGCGAAAACTGCGTGCCGACGTAGTTTGTATAACTGTCACGGTCAAGCCTTATTGCCGTTGCGGATACAGGCTTAACCACGTACACGTCAAGCACACCGCCGCCATTGCTATGCATACAACTGATTATATAGCTTTTGCCACCTTCGGCGGCGAACTCGCATCTAATGTCCGTGTATGTGTAAATGTCTTGTGAGGATATGAGGTTCATATTCTCGTCAAACACCACGACGCTGGCGTAACTACCACTATTGCCCTCTGAAATGAACAAATAGGTATTGTCCTCTTCCGGCGTAAATTTGAAACAGGCGCTTTCGTAAATCGTAACGTCTGCTTTTGCAAGGGTGTCAAGGGCAATTGTCTTTGCATCCTCAACGGTTACGGTTACCGTATCACCTGTGCCGTAAGTGGGAGTAACGCTAAGGGTTGATGTGCCTACTGCTGTGAGAAATAGCTCTATACCTCTTGAATTTGGGGAGAAGTTGCCGATTACAGAAGCATCGCCTACTGCCCATTCCAAAGCGCCCATATAAGCCCCCTCGGGCTCTACCTTAATGATAAAATCGGGGTGAGTTCCGATGACATGGGTGAAGCCGTTTTCACTTTCGATGGTGACAGACGTAGCTTTAACGGCTTTTTCCACCTTTACTTTCATGCTTTCGGACTCTGCCGTGTTGTAAAAGCGGGCTTTTAACAAATAGGTGGTACCTGCGGTTAAGCTTGCCGCTGCGTGAAAATTCCTATCGCCCAGATAATCGTCGTTCTCGTCAATAACGTTCTGTTCCGTATCCATAATATAGCCGACTGTGTCACAGGCTGTTTCGTAAGAACGGAACATATAAATATCGGTTTCGGCGGGGGTAAAGGAAAAGATCGCCTCGGTCACAGAGGAGCCGTCCAGCGTTACAAGCTTTTCCTCATCCAACGCTATGGCAGGATAATCCTCCGCCTGCGCCACCATGGGCACAGCGGTTAAAAGCATTACTGCAAAAAGAAGCATTCCTACAAAACGTGTTATCTTTGTTTTCATTAATATCTGCCCTCCTTTAGGCTGTTTTTTAAAGATCAAAACTTTTTTAATTATACCATGCTGCGCATAAAAAATCAATTAAAAACGTACCGTTTGCCGCTACGATTCTTTAACACGCTTGCCGCAGATATGCTCCGGCACAAGCTTTAAAAGCAGGGTTGCCTTGGCAAATCGCTCTATTTCGTTTTTTATGTATTCTTCATCCTCGGTAAACTTGCGGCTGAGCCTTGCGGTTATTTCCGCCACGTCCTCCAAACGGTCGATCATTTGGACTCTGCCGAAAACTATTACGCTTCTTACGGTCAAAGCCCAGTCGCCATCCTCGCGGGTGCCTTCCTCGCAAAGGCAAAAGCAGACCTTGTCACAGCGGGTAAGTGCCTCTGTTCTGTGTCCCTTTTTGCCGCAATGGAAATATATGCAGCCGTCATCTTGATTATAATAATGGTTCATGGGCATGGCGTAGGGATATCCGCCCTCTCCGTTGACAGCCAAAACACCGCGGGTTTCTTTTATCAGCAGGTCTATGCATTCTTCCCTTGGTATTTGTTTTTGTTTTCTTGCAAGCTCTTTAAACATATATATTCCGTCCCGTTAAGATATCATACCTATGCCCTTTATAAGGGTATCTTTGCTTAAGGTGCCTTTGCCGTAGGTTACGGCATAGCCGTGGGCATCTATAAAATAGGTGGTGGGTATGGAATAAACCCCGTACTTTGTTGCCGCCTCGCCCGTTGTATCGTAATAAACCGGGAAGGCATAGCCCTTTTCCTTTATAAAGGCAAAGGCCCCCTCCACCGTCTCTCTGGTGCCGTCGGTAAGGTTAACCATAAGGAAATGCACGTCCTTGCCGTACTGACCGTAAACGCTGTCAAAATCGGGCATTTCGCTTTGGCAAGGGCCGCACCAGCTTGCCCAAAAGTTTAACACCACGGGCTTGCCCTTAAAATCGGAAAGCTTATACGCCTTGCCGTCAGCATCGTATACGGTAAAATCCGGTGCGGGCTGCAGTTCGGTGCTTTCGTCGCCGTGACTTTCCTCAAGGGGAAGCTTGCCCTCCTCGGCACAGGCGGCAAGAGCAACGAGCATAAACACCAAGCACAGCACGCATAAAACTGTTTTTTTCATAAAAACCTCAATTATTGTTTGGGATACTCCGCCAAGGAAGCGTTTTTATAGGCGGGGTCGTCGGTAACCTCTTTAATTATCTTTATTTGGGGCGGAAAATCAATGGCGCAGTTTTCGTCGCTAAGCTCTATCTCTACAATCGCTTTATCCTTCCAGAAAGGGTATACGTCCAATTCAAAGTATTGGTTGTTGTAGGTAAGGCAGTAGCGATTTTTTCTTATCTGGCGCTTGGAGGTATCGGCATCCATAAGCAGTCTTAGATATTCGTCCTTGCTTAGTCTGTTCTCTATCTCCACCCTTTTAAGCTCGCTGGTCTTGCGCTTTATGGTTTGGAAATATATGTAGTTGCCGTCTGCACCACGCTGGCGCACACGCACCTCCTCACCCTCGGCGCTGTTAAGATAGGTTTGTATTATCTCCACCCGCTTGCAGTTGGGCAGCGACTCAAGCCAGCTTATATCGGGGTATTCTATCAGATATTTTCTTTCGATCTCAAAGGGCTCAGGCTCGCCGAGGAAAGAGTTTATCTCGCTTATAAGGCGCTTCATCTTCTGCTCAAAGCCGGTGGCGTTATCTATTACACGCAGGTGGGGATGCCCCGTCCATGCAGCTATCAGCTTATCGTCCAGTGCTGACGCCTGCTCTACCGTTTCGGTCCTTGCGGTATTGTTGGCGGTGGTATAAAATTCAACTGCACCCTTGGCAGCTGTTACAAGGTGGAACACTGCATCGTAATTATCTCTAAGCTCTACCTCGTTGCAGCCGTTGGCGGCAAGCACCTCTGCCCATTCGGCATCGGTCATATACGCCTTGTTATCCACTGCGCCGCGGTCGCACACAATAAGCACCTTATCCGTATCCATGGTCTGCGCTGCCTGCTTAAACACCGCCTCCTTAGCAAGCTGAAGCTTTACCTGGCACTTTTGAAACTCTACGTTAGAGCCGCAGGTCCAAGGCGCCACCCCGCCGGATATAAGCTCGGTAGCGGTTTCGGGGATAAACAAAACCTTGTAGCCCATGGCTGTAAATGCGTTTTGAACCCAGCTCATGGCGGTGGATTTGCCTGCGCAGGGGCCGCCGGTTATAACTATTTTAGAAATCTGCATATAGTCCCTCTCCCTATCCATAATATACTACACGTACATTATACCATAATCCAACAAAAAATAAAGAGGAATATGCAAAAAAGCTTGGCAAGTATCAAAAACCTGCCAAGCGTTGTATTAAGCCTTATGCTTTTTGGATTTTAAGTAGTTAAGTAATACGTAAACGCCTATAAGTGCAACTATGGTACCGCATAAAACCGCATACATTACGTACTGAGGCACCTGTGTGCCGAAGCAGGATATGTTGCAATCCACAACGGTGCGCAGCTCCTCCACCACCTGAGGGGGGACGCCTTCATCCTCCATGGCGGCAAAGCACCCGCTTAGGGCGTGGTTGCGTAGCAAAGAGGTGCCGTAGGTGCCGGGCAACAGAGAAATAACGTCCTGAAGCCCCTTGGAAAACTGAGATATGGGCATATAAGCGCCGCAAATAAAGCCGTAAACCGAGCTTATGATAGACCCAACCGCAGAAATATGTCCTTGAGAGGACAGGAAGAAATTAACCACCGAGGAAAGCGCCGTGCCGAACATAACCAACAGCAAAACGTCGGAGAAAAGCACAGCCACGTCTGCCCCACTCATATACCAGCCCACAGCGCCCACGTAGCCAAGGCAGCAGACCGTTGCCGTAAGGCACACGATAAGGGAGGAAACGAGGGTGGCGCAGTAATAGCTTAGCGCCACGGTGGAAGCCTTAACGGGGGCAATGGTAATATCCTTGATGCTGCCGTTGACCTTATCCTGCACCATAAGCATATTGGAACAGAAGGGAACCGTAACGCAGGACACCGCCAAAATAGAGGATATAAGCTGACCGCCAACACAACCGTTAATAAGCTCCTCGGCAAATTTTTGCCCCTGGGGCATACCGCCCAAAAAGCTATCCTTGTATACGTTGCTTAAAAAGGTGGCGTACAGCACCAGCAAAATAACGGGGGTAATAAGGGAAGTAAAAAACAGCCCCTTATCCTTAAAAAACAGCTTTATATCTCGCTTAAGCAAGGCTTTAAAGGTAATCATTTATTATCGCCTCCCGTTAATTTTTTGCCGGTTACCGCAAGGAAAACGTCATCCATTTTGCCCTTAACTATCTCGTAATCCTTAAACAGCTGCGGGTGCTTTACGATAAGCTCGGTAGCCGCACGGGTGTTGGGTACGGATATTCTGTAGCCGTCACGCAGGGCATGGTACTCTGCGCCCAGGGCGCTTACCTCGTCCTCGGTTGCGCCGTAAAGGGTGATAAAGTCGCCGGTGTAAGCGTTTTTAAGCTCTAAGGGCGTACCCTCTGCCACAAGAACGCCGCTATCCAAAATAACCACGTAGTCTGCGTCTGCCGCCTCCTCCATATAATGGGTGGTGAGGATGATCGTCACCTTGCCTTTAAGACTCTGCACCACGGCCCAAAGCTCCCGCCGGGCCAGAATATCCAGCCCCAGGGTGGGTT
>JAZUNS010000060.1:0-8620 GCA_045604285.1 Eubacteriales bacterium | reverse complement strand
TTTATATTTTTCGTGTTCTGCACCTTTGTCAGCGGTCTGAAGGATAGTGGCTAATGCCGCTATCCTTTTTCACTTACCTAATACTATTCGGTGTAAATATAATAACCTACTCTGTTAGAGCTGTCGGTAACTTTACCCATGTTTTCGGTTTCTATGGGGCTTTCATAGCTGAAATGCTTGCTTGCATCGGCTTTGTCTGCCTTGTAGACCGCAAGGTCGTCCTCATTAAAAATAAAGCGTATAACTGCTTTTTGCGGGCCATGCTTGGGTGCAAGGTCGGGTGCCTTGCCGCAGGCTATATCAACCACCGCCGCCACAAAGTCAACCCCCGTGGAAAGCTCAACCAAATCGCTGCCTATACAGTCTCCGCCCATTCTCGCACCTATCTCAATAATGCGTATGCTGCCGTCGGCGGCAAGCTTAAATTCGCTGTGGGACGCCCCGTATTTTATACCAAGGCTGTCAAGGGCTTTAAATATCTGCGCCGTTATACTGTCGTGCAGCTCGGCAGGAATATCAGAAGGCTGTTGATGCCCGGTTTCTATAAAATGGGGCGCCCCGGTGGTAAACTTCTTGGTCAGCGCCAAAAAATTGTGCTTGCCTTTCCAGGATACGCACTCGCAGCTGTATTCATCGCCTTCTATAAACTCTTCAATAACCGCACGCTTTTCAAAGGAAGCCTCGCAGGCTTCACCAACAGCGTCGGCAAGCTGCTCAAAGCGTTCGATCTTTGTAATTCCTCGGCTGCCGCTTCTGTCGGTAGGCTTTACAATCAAGGGATAACAAAACCCTTCAAGCTGTTCCTTTTCGGGGGCACAGCCTACCTTTAAAAACTTGGGAACGGCAACGCCTGCCTCGGCAAAGGCACGGCGCATTTCAAACTTATTTGTGCAAATAAGGCTGTTTTCATAAGGATTACAGCAAAGCCCCAGCCCTTCTGCCACGTAGTTTACCGTTATAACTGCCAAATCGGAAGCTATCGAAGCAACGCCGTCGGGCTTTATTCTTTTGCATTCCTCAAGTATTTGTTCCTTCTCCACAATACTTATCGGATAAAAATAATCTGCCGTGGTCTCGCCAACGTCACCGCACTGCCAGGCAAATACGTGGGTCTCGTATCCCATTTCCTTGGCTTTAAGTATAAGCCTGTTTTGAAAACTGTTGGCGCCAATTATCGCAATCTTTTTCATATAGCTTTATAAAAACCTCTTACAGCTTCAATAACTTTTTCGGTATCTTCGTCTGTCAATCCGTAAAACATCGGCAGGCGCAGCAATTTTTCGCTTTCTGCGGTGGTATATTTGTCATCGCCGCTAAATCTGCCGAATTTTTTGCCCGCAGGGGCACTGTGCAGGGGAATGTAGTGGAAAGCGCTGCCAACGCCATTTTCCTTCAGGTGTGCAATAAGCGCCGTTCTCTCCTCAAGGCTCTTCGCCTTGATGTAAAACATATGAGCGTTATGTACGCAACCTTCGGGTATAAAGGGTAAGATAAGCTTTTCGGCTTCGGCAAGGTAGCAAAGCCCGTTATAATACTTGCTCCATACGCCAAGACGGGCGTTGTTTATCGTCTCCGCCTCTTCAAGCTGGGCATACAAATATGCTGCGTTCATATCGCTGGGCAGATAGGAAGAGCCGTAATCAACCCAGGTGTATTTGTCAACCTGACCACGGAAGAATCTGCTTCTGTCGGTGCCTTTTTCTCTGATTATCTCAGCCTGCTCAATGCAGTCTTCCTTACCTATAAGCAAAGCGCCGCCCTCGCCCATGCTGTAATTTTTCGTCTCGTGAAAACTGTAACAGCCAAAGTCGCCAATGGTGCCAAGCGCCTTACCCTTGTAGCTTGCCATAACGCCCTGAGCAGCGTCCTCAACTACAACAAGTCCTTTTTCCTTAGCCAAAGCGTTAATGGCGTCCATCTCGCAGGCAACACCTGCGTAATGTACGGGGACGATAGCCTTAGTCTTGGGTGTTATTGCAGCTTCAATAAGCTTTTCGTCAATGTTCATCGTATCTGGGCGCACGTCTACAAAAACAATAGTAGCTCCCCGCTGAACAAAGGCGTCTGCGGTGGAAACGAAGGTGTAAGAGGGCATAATTACCTCATCACCCGGCTTCACCTCGGAAAGCAGCGCCGCCATCTCCAAAGCGTGGGTGCAGGACGTAGTCAGCAACGCCTTGGGTGTACCGGTCTTTTCCTCAATCCATTTGTGACATTTTTTAGTAAAACCGCCGTCTCCGCAAATCTTGCCGACAGCAATAGCCTGCTTTATGTATTCTGTCTCGTTCCCAACAAAAGGGGGTCGGTTAAAAGGTATCATTAAAACAGCCACCTCTTTTAAGCGTTTTTATACATATTGTCGTAATACTTGGTATAGTCACCGCTAACAACACGTTCGGTCCATTCTTTGTTATCAAGGTACCACTTAACGGTTTCGGCAATGCCTTCTTCAAAGGTGTATTCAGGCGCCCAACCCAGCTCGGTGGTAATCTTGGTATTGTCAATTGCATAGCGTCGGTCGTGGCCGGGACGGTCCTTAACGTAGGTAATAAGCTCCTCAGAAGCACCTGCGGCATTTATTATCAGCTTAACTATATCAATATTGGCCTTTTCGTTGTTGCCGCCTATGTTATAAACCTCGCCTATTCTGCCCTTTTCCAAAACGGTATATATGCCCTTGCAATGGTCGCTTACGTGCAACCAATCCCTAATCTGCAAGCCGTCGCCGTATACGGGCAAGGGCTTACCCTTAAGGCAATTGTTAAGCATAAGGGGAATAAGCTTTTCGGGAAACTGATAAGGGCCGTAGTTGTTGGAGCAACGGGTAATATTTATCGGCAAACCAAAGGTTTCGTGGTATGCGCGCACAAACAGATCGGCAGACGCCTTAGACGAAGAATAAGGGCTGTTGGGAGATAAAGGGGTGGTTTCCGTAAACATCCCCGTTTTGCCCAGCGCACCGTAAACCTCGTCAGTAGAAACCTGAAGATACTTAACGCCGTCTTTAAACTTTCTGCAATACTTATCGTTGGGATTTATCTTCCAAAACTTTTTTGCAGCATCCAGCAACACCTGGGTACCAAGTACGTTTGTGGTAAGGAATATCTGGGGATCCTCAATGCTGCGGTCAACGTGACTCTCTGCCGCAAAATTCACCACGGTGTCAATGCATTCTTCTTCAAATATTTTTTCAACAGCGGCGCTGTCTCTGATATCGCATTTAATAAAGCGGTAATTGGGTAAATCGGCAACGTCTGCCAGATTTTCCAGGTTGCCTGCATAGGTAAGGGCATCTATGTTAACAATGCGGTACTCCTTATGCTCCTTAAGCATATATCTTACAAAATTGCTACCTATAAATCCCGCACCGCCGGTTACAAGTATATTCTTCATGCTACGTTATCCTTTCATTCCTTAACAAGGGATAATATGTACTGGCCGTACTCAGTCATTTTAAGCCTTTCGCCTACTGCTGCAAGCTGCTCTTTGGTAATAAGCTTGCGCCTCCACGCAATCTCCTCAAGGCAGGCGATATAAAAGCCCTGCCTGGATTGTACCGCTTCAACGTACATAGCCGCCTTCAACAGCCCTTCGGGCGTTCCCGTATCAAGCCAAGCCATACCTCTGCCCATAAGCTCTACGTTCAAAAGCCCCATCTCAAGGTAGGCGTTGTTTATCGAGGTTATCTCTATCTCCCCTCTGGGTGACGGCTTAACCTTTGCGGCAATATCGCACACCTTGTTGTCATAAAAATACAAACCGGGTACCGCATATCCCGACTTGGGCTTCTCGGGCTTTTCTTCTATAGAAACAACCTTGTTATGCTTATCAAATTCAACTACGCCAAAAGCCCTGGGGTCTTTTACGGGATAACCGAATATGGTTGCCCCCTCAGTTCTCTTCAAGGCGCGCTGAAGTATGCGGGTAAGGTCCTGACCGTAAAACACGTTGTCGCCCAAAATAAGGCAAACGCCGTCATCTCCGATAAAATCTCTGCCAATAATAAAGGCATCGGCAAGCCCTCTCGGAGTTTCCTGCACAGCATAGGAAAGCTTTGCGCCAAAGTGTGCGCCGTCGCCCAACAGGGTTTTATAATCGTCTATATCGGCAGGGGTGGATATAATAAGTATCTCGTTAATTCCGCCCAGCAAAAGGGTGGAGAGGGGATAGTAAATAAGGGGTTTATCATATACGGGCAAAAGCTGTTTGCTTACCGCCATGGTAAGTGGATAAAGCCTTGTTCCTTTGCCCCCTGCAAGAACTATACCTTTCATTATTACGATACATCCTTTCCCAATTTATCAAACTACATTATATCAAGTTTTTCCCCTTATTGCAATAGAAACAAACAAATTATTGTCTTCCACCGTCATGTTTTTCTTCAACGTACCATATAATTACAAACTATAGGCAGGCAAGGGAGAGGGCTTTGTGTATAAGCAAACGAAACACCGTTTTATATTCAGTGCCATATTTGTGTTATTGTTGCTGATTCTGTTTAACGATGCATGGCGCTTAAGGTATTACCTATATGGGCTGGGAACGACCCAAGGCACTTTGCTTGTAACTTTGCTGTTTGTGGCGGCGGCAATCGGTATTTTTCCGCCCATAGCGCCGATATATATGGTTTGCGGTGCCGTTCTGCCTTTTAAAAATGCCGTAGCCCTTTGTGTACTCGGTAACTGCCTTCTTTTCTCTCTGTCTTATCTGGTCGGCAAAAACGGCTCGGCAAAAATCTCCCCGATAGTTTTAAGCCTTTCAGAGGGCGGCAAAAAAGGCTTTGTTGCGGCATTTGTGTTGCGTGGCATTCGTGTGGTTCCTTGCCGTATGGCAGGTATAAGTATGGGTAAGGCAAAGCTTCCCTTCGTCCCTTATCTGTTGGGAAGCCTGTTAGGCTCACTACCCGGTGTGATTTTTTCGGTCACAATGGGTTTAAAGCTTAAATGAATAAAACTGTTGCATTTTATCACCCTATGTTTTATAATAATGCCGTAAGTTAAAGGAGCTGTTATATGATAAAAGAGTATTGCTTTACCTGTGGCAACGCAGACCTTGGCGATTTTATGTACGTATATTCTCCCATCGTAAAAACTTATCCCACCTTCGTGTGCGAGGATAACTGCCTTTCCAACCGCTTCGATAAAACCATTGGAGATTATGAGTATATAAGCCTTGTCACAAAAGAAAAATATAATAGGGCTAAGCTTTCGGTTGTTTGCGATTTTCATAAATACGGCGCCCCGATTATCGTATTTGCCAACGATATATACAGCGCCGAGGGGAAGGATGGCGCTACGCATTTGTTTTACAGTGTCCATTTTGAAATCGTGGCATGGGAAAACGGATGCAATATTTGGCATATCGTTCCTTTCCCCGATAGGGCAGAGCATCCCGTAAAGCCCACAAAGCTGTTGGCAAACAGCTTTGCAATAAAGGAGAATACTCCCGTAACCATAACGGCAGAGGTGGAAAAAGGCAGGCTTAAGGGTGATGTAAACGGAATACCCTTTTACATAGAACACCCCGATATCCCGGCGGAATTTCATATAGGTTATACAGCTTGCGAGGGGATAAACCGCCTATATCAAATGACCTTAGAGGCGTAGCGTAAAAAAGAAAATATAAAAATAGCAAAAAGGTCTTGACAAACTAAGCGACATAGTGTATAATAACCCTTGCTGACGCCGGAATGGCGGAATTGGCAGACGCCCGGGACTTAAAATCCCGTGAGACTTAAATCTCGTACCGGTTCAAGCCCGGTTTCCGGCACCATACAAAAACATTAGTCTCCCTTCGGGGGTGACGATGTCATATATTTCGCGGGATAGAGCAGTCCGGTAGCTCGTCGGGCTCATAACCCGGAGGTCGTAGGTTCAAATCCTGCTCCCGCAACCAGAAAAAAGCACTTGCGAAAGCAAGTGCTTTTTTCAACGAAATTTGCCCTGCGGGCAAGTGAAATAGCTTCGCTGTGAAATATTTGCTTCGCAAATGTGAAATATTCGCTTCGCGAACGTGGGCAAATTTCATTTCACATTGCGACGAAGGAGCAATATTTCACAATGTGCTTGGGCACATTATTTCACATTTTGCCGCAAGGCAAAATATTTCACTGAATAATGCATCTTTTTCGGCGCCTCTACTCAAAAAAATTCCTCGGACTTGTGCAGTGGATATGGCAACCTTTTTTTCGAAATTCAAAGCCTTGACCCTCCGTAGTGTTTTAATTAATTTTATCACAAAAAGCGGTGAATGGCAATCTGTTTTTGATGTTTTTTTGGCGTTTTTGACGTAATAATCATAATAATTGAAAAATATCGTGCCTGCGTGGTATCAAAAAGAAGGAAGGCGGGACGCAAGGGCGCATCCTTCGCGTCATTATTTTTATGTTATTAATTCAAATATATTGACAAATATATTTTCAAGGGTTATAATAAATTGAGAGGTCGATCAACAGATGAAATACCGGAGGAGCATAATTTGGAAAGATCATTTTTCTTCAAAAACGCCGTTTGGGTAGGCCGATCCGAGAGGACACCCAAGTCTTTTAGCGTGCTTCGCGGCCGTTTTTATATCTCGGAGCTGAAAAAGATCACCCTCAACGTTCTCGGACTTGGATTCATTAACGGAAAATGTGTTAATCCCGATACGTTTTTGCCGCTTTCTTCGGATTATGAAGCCTCGTGCGATCCGCGCGAGGAGGTGCTTTCAGGTCACAGAGTTTACGTGCCGAATTTTGATATCACCTCTTTTGTCATGCTTGGCGAAAACGTTATTGCCATTCATTTCGGAGGCGTTCGCTTCAGGGTGACGGTTCCGGAGACCTGTAATGCCGTTTTTCGGATCAACTCCCTTGAGCGTGAGCTTTCTGAAGGGGAAAATGAGATCTTTATTACAGAATGATCATCTGCTTTGCGGAATTATCGCAAGAGCTGATCACAACTCTGATTTGTGCTTGGAGGTAACGGTATGATAGGAGTATCCTTGCCGTTTTCGTGGCTTTGTGACGGTGCGGGAGAGGGCATCGACCTCGAATTCTTGCTCGATGAATTGAAGGAGCGCGGTGTGCGGTCGATTGAACTGCGTACGGTACGCGCCGACGCATCACCGAGGACTGTACGCGCGGTTGCCGATATGCTTTGGGATCACGGATTCCTTTTATCCGTGCACGGAGAGATAGGCTCGCGCGAAAGCGCGGTATGCGACGTTTTTGCGCCGTTGGAGGAAATGCTTTCCTCTCCGCGTCAGGCGTCCGTTACCGTAACCGTTCACCCGATCGACGGAGACAACGTCGGGATGCTCTGCGAGCTTGCACATCACATTGAGTCAAGCGGAGCACCGGTAAGGATCGCACTGGAGAATAACCGCCTGTTGCCCGATCGATCCGAGGGAGACAGCGCGGAAATGGTGCTTGACGCAGTAAAAAGGGCGGGGCGCGATTGCATTGGCATCTGCTTTGATTTCGGGCATTATTTATATTACCGAATGAAGCATCACCCTCAAAATCCCCTTGCTTTTCCACCGAAGGATTTCTTCAAGAGGGTGATACATACTCACATACACGGATTAAACGGACTGAGGACTCATTTCCCGCTTGGGATCTATACGATGCCGCTGGAGAAATTTTTTGAGCATCTCTCGTTTGAGTATTTCGGGATCTACAACGTTGAGCTTGATTTCCCAAGATTCAGGGGGCTTTGCGGCGAAAGAGAAGCTTTGCTTGGATCGGTTGACGTGCTGTCCCGTGCGCTGCCCGAATGTGCCCGGAGGTACGATGACATCCGCGATAATTTTGACGGATGGTTTGCCTCTGCATTGACCGCGTTGGACGGAAATGACGGCGTTAAGCTTGGTTTTATCCACTCTTCATCCTATATTTTTAACACCTACGGATATCGTTGGGGTATGGATGTGGCTTTCAGAAACGCCCGCAGGCTTGCCAATACACCCGCGCGCTGCGCGGAGCTATTGCGAGGTCTGGATCTTATGATCATCTCGCACGGGCATAGCGATCATTTTGAGAAAAGCACTGTAAAGGCGCTTTCCGGGACGAATATTGAATGGGTGATCCCTGATTTCCTTTACGGCACTGCTATCGACTACGGAATTTTGCCGCAAAAGATCCACGTAGCGCACTCAAACGAGGAGTTGCAAATTGGATCGCTGACCGTTTTGCCATTCAAGAGCAGGCATTTTCGCCCCGATACGGGCAAGGGGATCGAGGAATACGGTTATTTCATCACCGCAAAAGGTGCGCCCTCGATGGTCTTTCCGGTTGATGTCCGTGATTTTTCATTGGATGGAATGACCGATATCCCAAGTGCGGACTACTGCTTTGCTCACGTGTGGCTTGGAGATAAAAGCGGTCAAAAGGAGGATTACGCTCCGCTTGACCGTAGATTTGCCGAGTTTATGCTGAGGCTTTCGGATCGATGTGTTTTCCTTGCTCATCTGAACGAAAACGGACGTAAGGATGCAGATACTTGGACCGAAAGACACGCTGAAATAATAAGCTCCAAGATAAAGGAGTTGTCGCCCGCTACGCGCGTGATCGTGCCGAAATGCGGCGAGGTCATAGAACTATATAAAGGAGCAAAATGATGGAATACAGAATTTTGGGAAA
>JAZUNS010000059.1:0-29594 GCA_045604285.1 Eubacteriales bacterium | reverse complement strand
TAAGAAGCGCCTACGCTAACGTTGAAAAGTGTGCGCAAGAAAAGGTGCTGTCACTTCTTCCTCCTGAAATGCAGGATTATTATAACGAAGTCGGAGGCCAAGCGGTCTTAGGAAGACAACATGTTTCCCCAACTCCTTGGCTCACAGAACGACATGGCTACGATCCGACTTTAAGAAGCGCCTACGCTAACGTTGAAAAGTGTGCGCAAGAAAAGGTGCTGTCACTTCTTCCTCCTGAAATGCAGGATTATTATAACGGCACTTTTGAAATGAACGACGATGAAAAGCATATAATCAAAGCCGCCGACAAGCTTTGTGCATATATAAAGTGCATTAATGAAGAACACAGCGGCAATGTTGAATTTGCCCATGCAGTTGTTGCCACGAAAAAGGCGCTTGACGAGATGAATTGTCCTGAGCTTAAGTATTTCATGGAGAATTTTTTAGATGCTTTTTTCCAGCCGCTGGATAATATATCGCTTTAAAGAAAGGCTGTTGCTACTTGCAACAGCCTTCGTTTTATTTTTTGATAACTTCTGTATAGTTGCTAAGCTTAAGCAACATCGGATAAATATAAATTGCGAATATAACAGCCAATAATGCTAAAATCGTACCTATCTTAGAAATAATGGAAAGAACATTAACAGTCTTGGTTCCCATTAAGCTTTGACACCATTCGTAAACGGTATTCTTTTTCTTAAGCTTAATTATTACTAAAACTGCAATGCCTAAAAGAATTCCGAAAATGACCAAAGCAAATGATTCGTAAAACATCGAAGGAGTATAGCTAAGGCTGATCGTGTTGCTACCCTTCGTTACGGGAACGGCAATAACGCCGCCAAACGCTTTGGAAGCTTTAACCGCCTTGCCGTTTACCAAGCATTCAAAGCCGCTGTCATAAGGCACGGCAACAACCAAAACACCATCTTGTTCTGCGGTATACTTTCCGTAAACTTCGTTTCCATCTACTGAAAGTTCAGCAGCGGGAACGCTTAACAAGGTTGTGTCAAGCAATTCGTCATCCATAGAATACACACCGAAAGAACGACAATCAACCTTTTCCAAAACACCAAGCTTAACCGTTACGGTAGTATCGGTGAATGTACCTAAATTCAATATGCCGTTGTTGTTATTAACCGGATATTTGCTTTTAACCTTCTTGCCGTTGACATGTATGGAAAAAGCGTTATAAATTTTTTCGCTTAGCTCATTACTAAACTTGTCAAAGCAGTCAAAATACAAGGTTTTGGTGCCTTTTATGTTTATAACGTATTCCATTGAGCCTTTTGCATCGCTTCCGGGATCAATGTGATACATATCGCCGGATTTATTATAAGTAACACTGCTTAAGGTTGTAGGAGAATGCTCCTCAAATAAATCGTATTTATTGCCCGTGATAGAATCATAGATCATTTCTTGCAGTTCTATTCGAGTAATATCCGTAAGTTCAACTTCCAAATCGGTTTCGGAAGAATACAAGCCTAAGGGTAAATAATTATCCTTTTGTACGATTTGGTAAAGTTCGTTTTTATAAACGACATCACTGCTGTCGTCAGCTTTTGTTATGCCGTATTTAACCGACATAAATGCGTCGGAAAATTTAGTGCCGCCGAAAGACTCTATCTTCATCCACATAGAGCTGTATCCCAACGCCTTTGCGAAATACAAATAAGTCTCGCTGGCTAAAGAAGAATAGTGTCCCATGGATTTATAACCAATTGCGCCGGGGAAGTTTGCTTCTGAAATGTTATATGCAGCATCAAGGAATTTTTCGTTTTTAACTCTATAGAAATCGTCGTCCTCGATCTTCCCACCAAGATCTGCATAAGTTCTGAAGCTTTCGGTATCCACTTTGCTTGTTGGAGGAACTACATATATTCTTATTGCACAATAAGCTTCAAAAATTACAACCACTGCCATTACCATAGCAAGAACCTGTTTGGTAATCAGCTTCCATCTGTAAACAGCGTAGCAAACAGCATACACAAATAGGAAAAAGCCGAATATTATAAGAGTGTGTTTATAAGAGTCGGCATTACCCCACAAGGTCGTGGAATAATTATCAAGATAAGAAATGTTGTTTTCCAGGAAAATATAAAGCTTTTCAAAGACGTAGCTTATCAACAGATACAGTAAGTAACAAGTGCAAATGTTAAGTAAAAAAGTTACCCATTTTTTTCTGCTGTTAACAGGGGCATCAAGCATAGCCTCTTCACTTGCGTTCTTTTCCCTCGAAAGTACTGCTGCTGCAATTGTCAATCCCACAAAGGTCAAAATATATACGTAGCGACCGGGAAAAGACATATAACTTCCGCCGTGCCACATTGCATTTATCGGTTCAACAACCACGGGGATGATCATCATGCCAAAGAGAAACATGCATGCTTTTTCCAACGGCTTTTTAACATAACCTTTAAAGGAAAACAAACCCACAAAAATAAAGGCATTCGATAAAAGAAGCGGATATATTGTATTTTTGGAAGTAAAGAAACTCTCCGCTTTAAGGCTTTCTTCCAAATCAATACCTCTGGCAGAACTGTCATATGCACCGAAAAAGGTTAGCCAACTAAATGCACAAAGCAGAGCAGCGAATACCGACCCTATTACAAAGTTAAATGCTACAGCATCGTTTGACTCTATAGTTTTATCACAATTATTCTTGTTTGCAATCAAATAATACGCAAAGAATAAAATTGTTGCAAGAACAGTCATAAAGCCAAAGGAAAAATTGTTCATTACCAGTGCTAAGCTTATGGAATATAATGCAATTTTTCCTTCCTTAATCAAGCGGTAAACGCCTGCAAAGAATAAAGGAGTGATATACATAGTATCCGGCCATCTGATAATTTGATAATACATCAAGCCAAAGGCACAGAAGCTGTACATTAACGAAAGAACAACTGCAAGCGAAGGATTAAGACGCTTAAAAGCCGTTTTGAAGAAATACATGGCTGTGACGCTGCAAGCCGCAAGCTTAAGAACAAGTACCACCGAAACGGCGTCCATCATAGACTGTCTTTCTATGATAAGCGCAAGATAACTGAACGGGTAAAAGAAAAAGCTTTTAATCAAGGACCAACCGTTCATGCCCGCTGCGTTAGACATACTTAAGAACAGTCCGTCCTCTCCTTCAAGAACGCTCTTAAAATTCATCCAATACGGTACACCTTGCTGTGTCATATCGCACCACGCAATAGTTTTATTGCCGAAAGGATATATATTATGCTGCGAATACACAAAGAAAAACACGCCGATTACCGCTACGGGCGGAAGTATGTATCTGTTAAAGAAAGTTGTTACCTTGCTTTTAAAAACTTTGCCGTATATTCCGCACCCCAAGAATGCAAGTAACCAAAGGGGCGGAAATAAAATATACAATAATGCAGCTATTGTTTTTACAGCATACTTTTTAACTTTGTTATCGGTATTTAGGACCAATATGTTTTGCATAACTTAGCCTCCTGAATATAAACAACATTATTATATTACTTCATATTGATTTTGTCAACAAAAATCATTTTTGTGTATTATTAACAAAGTGAATATAAAAATATTGTTATATTTAGCAATTGAAATAATTATATACTGATGTATAATAATTGTATACTGGCAATAAAGTTATCGTAGAAAGGAACGTACACACATGAAAAAGATACTATCACTCGTTCTTACCGTTTGCATGGTTTGTTCGATTATCGCAATCGTACCTTCCATCGATGCCAATGCTTATGCTGCACCCGTTGATATAAACGGTAAGGCTAAGTCTTCTGCAACTTTTATAATCGACCCCGGTCACGGCGGCTCTGACCCCGGCGCTTGTTTGGGTAGCAGACATGAAGCTGACGACGTACTTAGGCTTAGTCTTGCTGTTGGCCGTTACATTATTGATTCCGGCTATTCCGTTGCTTTTACCAGAATAACCGATTTTTACAATTCACCTTCTGAAAAAGCATCTGCAGCAAATTCCGGCAGCTATAGTTATTTCGTATCTGTTCATAGAAATGCTTCCGGCGCCGGTGGCGTTGGTTACGAAACCTATTATTACTCCGGTACTACAAGCAAAAACTTAGCTACATATATCCATAACGAGGTTACAGCAATCGGTTGCTGGAGAAACCGTGGCATAAAGACTGCTTCTTATACCGTTCTTAAGAATACAAATATGCCCGCTGTTCTTCTCGAAGTAGGCTTTATTGACGTAGCTTCCGAAAATACTATATTTGATAATTATTTTGATGCTAACGCAAAAGCAATTGCTAACGGTATGCTTAAGATGGTTGGTGCTTCCGTTACCACAAATAAAGTTACCGCACCTACCGTAACAGTTAACAGCACCGTTGCTTACGGCTCCTCCCTTTCTGTAAGCTGGTCTGCAGTTAAAAACGCTACGTCTTATAATTACAGCGCTAAGCTTTATTCCGGTGAAATCAGCGCTACTTCCGCAACCACGTTAGTTTCTTCTTCTACCACCGGCACTTCTTTCACCATTCCTGCACAAAGCAGCGGCAAGTATATTGTAGTCAGCGTAACCGCTGTTGGTCCAAGCAATTCCGCAACAACGACTAAAAATGTAATGATGGGGCCGTATTACGGTTCATATCCCACAGATGTTGAGTATTTACCTGTTAATGAAATAAATGGTACCACTTCGTCGAGCAACAGTACCATTTGGACGTCAAGCAACACGTCAACTTTTGCAGCTAAGTATTGGCGCGCCTTTACGTGCTCGCCCAATGCAGACGGTACGTATACGGTTGACACTATTCACGAGTATAATGCAACTAAGAGCGTTACCGTAAGCGGCAAAAATATCCTCTTTGCAATACATTCTTCTTATGCTAACTATGAGTATTGCACAGATATAGTTGTTGGCGACAAGCTTACTCTTTGCGGTATTTATCTTGATTCTGCTACTATCCGTGGTACAGGTTACATACTTGTAAATGGCGGTGTCCCCCTCCATCCCGACTCTTTGACAATAAAAGATTCTGCTGTTTCCTATGACGGTGAATATCTCGTTGGTGCAACCATAGGTTCCAGTGGTTCTGATATTACTTCCATGTTTAATGAAGAATCCGAATACGTCCAAGTTAAGGACTTAAACGGTAATGTTGTTGACGCAGGTATTATAGGTACCGGATACACGGTTAACCTTGTTGTTGAAGGTGTTGCCGTTGAGTCTTACACCATAATCGTTTCCGGCGACTTGAATAGCGACGGTACAATGAACACTTCCGACTTGCTTTCCGTTACTACATACATAGAGGGCAAATTTGATTTGTCCGGTATGTATTTCAAAGCCGGTGACTTGGATGGCAATGATACGGTTGCTACTACCGACTACATGATTATGTGTGAATACATAGAAAGCTAATTTAAGGCAAATATATAAGGGCAGTTCGTTTGAACTGCCCTTTACTTTTGCAATAGATTCTATTTTATAAACGCTTCTAAGTAGTTAATACAAAAGCCTTTTTCAGAAAAATTCTTTTCGTATTCGGTAGGAATATTGTTTTCGTTTAAGGGAGAGTTGTGTAAATCAAAGCAAACGTTTTCAAGAGTATATCCTGCTTCAATAAAAGTTTCTAATGAATAATCAAATAAGTCTTTATTGTCGGTCTTGAAATATATTCTTGCATCATCAGCAAGAATTTGTTTATACTTCTCCAAAAAGATCGGAGAAGTCAAGCGGCGCTTTGCATTACGCTTTTTAGGCCAAGGATCACAAAAATTAATAAAAATAGCAGACACTTTATTGCCATCCAGCAACTGGCAAACGTTTTCTGCATCACCGTTGTAAAACCTAAGATGGCCGCAACCTTCCCTATCTGCTTTTTCCATCGCCATTAATAGAACATCTAAAACCTTTTCAAAAGCTAAATAGTTTACCTCGGTGTGCCTTGCTGACATTTGTGAGGCAAACGCCCCTTTTCCACACCCAATTTCTAACCACAAGGGTCTTTCAGCATCATAGGAAGCGTTTATATCAATTTTATCATCTGTTATTTGACAAAACAAAGACTCCACCTTTTTTATACGTTCGTCTCTGTTCTTTTTTGCACGCATTCTCATAATTTTTCCTCACCTTATAAAATTAACTTATGTATTATTTTAATATATCTGCACAAAATATGCACAAGAGAGGAGATGAAACTATGCTTGATAAGATTTCCCTTGTGCTTGTAATTATCGGCGCACTTAATTGGGGTTCAATAGGACTTTTTAAATTTGATATAGTTGCATGGATTTTCGGCGGTCAGGGCGAGCCTCTAAGCAGAGTAGTTTATACACTTGTTGCTTTAGCAGGTATATGGTGTATCAGCTTGCTCTTTAACAGAAGTACCGAAATGGAAACCGAAAATATTAGATAGCCAGATGCCGGAAAGCGTTGCTTTCCGGCTTTTAAATTGCCCGTTCGTATATGCCTTTTGCAGAAAACTCGCACACTGATTTAAAGCCTATTTCTCTAAGATAGTCTTCGGCCTCAATAACGTTTGAAGTTAATCGAGCTACATCATGAGCATCAGTAGTTATAATCACTCTTCCCTTCTTTTCTAAAATGCGATTAAGTAGCTTAGAGGAAGGATAAGGATGCTTTCTATATCCTCTGCTGATGCCGCCGGTATTAATCTCAATCAAACTATCGGTTTTTAAAATTTCATCTAAAGCCCACATTGCCGCATCGATGTAGCGTGAGCAAGATTCATTATAAAAAGTGTTGCCTTCGTTGAATTTTGTAACCAAATCGTAGTGCCCGACTATAGTAGGATGTATTTGTAATACAAATTTAGAGAATTGCTCATAGTAAGCGTTGCAAAGCTTATAAAAATCACCATCAAATCCTTTGTGTGAGGCTTCACAAAAACTTTCTTTGCTCCCGTCGATAATATAACAGTTGCCAAAAGGATCTTGAACAGCGTGGGCAGAAGCAATTATATAATCGAACAGCTGGATATCTATATCATCAGAAAAGCTATCAAACTCTATTCCGCAAAGAATATCCATTTTTCCAAGATAAATGTTCTTTAATCTTTCAACTTCGGAACAATAGGCTGCTACAACCGAAGGCTTCATTCCAAAATCGTCGATTGCAACATAACTATGTCCCGAAAAACCTAAGCATTTTAGACCAAGGTTGTAAGCCTTATCGGCCATCTCGGCAGGTGAATTATTACCATCACAGAAAGTTGTATGCGTATGTACACAGCTTTCTATCATTTCATGGTCTCCTGCTTAACTTTGTGATCTACTATATGTCTCTTTGAAAGCTCATTTTTAACGTCATCTACGGTTATTCCGCTTTCTACCATGAGCACCAAGCAATGGTATACCAAGTCTGCAAGCTCAAAAATCGTTTCCTCGCGGTCCTTTTTTGTGCCTGCTATTATAACTTCCGTGCATTCCTCTCCGACCTTTTTAAGGATTTTGTCCGAGCCTTTGGCAAACAAGTAGCTGGTATAGCTTCCCTCTTTAGGGTTAGACTTTCTGCCTAAAAGCAAATCATACAGCGATTGGATACAGAAGGTTGAGACAGTATCGTCAAGATATAGCTCGTTAAAAAAACAACTTTCGTTCCCCGTGTGACACGCAGGTCCCGATTTTTCAACACCGATTACCAATGCATCGCCGTCGCAGTCTGCGTTAATAGATATCACTTTTTGTACATTACCACTGGTTTCGCCTTTACGCCAGATGCATTTACGACTACGGCTATAAAAAACTGTACGCTTTTCTGCAAGAGTCAAAGCAAGACTCTCTGCGTTCATATAAGCCAAGGTCAAAACTTCTTTTGTATGTATGTCTTGAACGATCGCTGGTATCAAGCCGTTAGAATCATATTTAAGCTCCATAGCAATTTCTCCTTAAATCCTCATCATAATATTATTATCGTTTAGATATCGTTTTAAATCCTGAATTTTTACAACGTCGCTGTGAAATATCCCCGCAGCTAAACCGGCATCCACCTTGGGCAGTGTATTAAAAAGCTGCAGAAAATGCCCCATAGTTCCTGCACCGCCGGAAGCTATGATGGGTATATTGGTAACGTCACCTATTTTTTCAAGCAACTCAAGGTCAAAACCGCCTCTTACGCCGTCTGTATCTATGCTATTAATTACCAGCTCACCGGCACCGTTGTTTTCACCGTACTTTGCCCATTCTATAGCATCTATCCCTGTATCATCTCTACCGCCACGGGAAAACACATGAAAAGTTCCGTCAACTCTTTTTACGTCCATTGATAATACAACACATTGGTTGCCGTAGAGCTTAGCCGCCGCCTCTATTAGAGAGGGATTGCGTATAGCACCACTGTTTACGCTTACCTTATCAGCTCCGCATTTTAACACTCGATCAAAATCTTCAACAGTATTAATGCCGCCGCCGACGGTAAGGGGTATAAAAACTTGTGAAGCAACGTCACGAAGAATATCCGTAAAAAGTCGTCTGCCGTCAAACGTTGCGGTAATATCATAAAACACAAGCTCGTCGGCGCCGCTATCGTTGTATTTTTTTGCCATCTCTACAGGATCGGCAACGTCTTTAATATTTGTAAAATTTGTACCTTTAACAACCCTTCCGTCTCTAACGTCAAGACAAGGAATGATTCTTTTTGTTATCATAGTCAAATCTCCACAGTCTGTATAGCGGTTTTTAAATCTATAACACCTTCATACAATGCTTTACCCAAAATAGCAGAAGAAATTCCCATTTCCTTTAGGGCAATAAGCTCTTTTATGCTGCTAATGCCGCCGCTTGCAGTAATTTCAAGGTCATCTATTTCTGAAAGCTTGCGATACAGCGGAAGATTGGTTCCTTCCAGCATACCGTCTTTGGAAATATCGGTGTATATAACACTTTTAACGCCAACATTTTTAAGCTGCTTGCAAAAATCAACGCCGTCTACATCAGTTACCTCAAGCCAACCGTTAACAGCGATAGCGCCGTTTTTGGTGTCCACACCAACACATATCTTTTCATCGAATTTCTCAACTGCACCTTTTAAAAGCGAAGGATTATTTATAGCCGCAGTACCGAGAATTACACGACCTACGCCGCAATTCAAATATGCTTCTATACTTTCCATACTTCTAATGCCGCCGCCGACTTCACAAAACATCCCGGTAGAGGCGACGATTTTTTCTATGATTGAAAAATTGCGGGTGTTGCCGTCTTTTGCTCCATTTAAGTCAACAATGTGTAAGTATTTTGCACCATCATCACAAAACCGCTTAGCAACAGAAACCACGTCTTTCTCATAAACTTTTGATTTTGCGTAATCTCCTTTTACCAAACGGACAGCTTGTCCGTCAATTAAATCGATTGCGGGAAAAATTTTCATAATAACACTAAACCTCCTCGCAAAATGCTTTAAGCATTAAAAGACCTTGTCTACCGCTTTTTTCAGGATGAAATTGTGTGCCTACTACGTTACGGTTTCTAACGGCACCGGTAACGGTAACGGAGTATTCACTGCTTGCAATAATATTCTCTTTTGAAGTCTTAGCGTAAAAACTGTGAACGTAATAAACAAAAGCCTCTCCGTCAATATATTTAAAAAGCTTATCATCGGCAGCGTATTCAAGTTTATTCCATCCCATGTGAGGGACTTTTAAATTCCCGTCCACTACACCCTGCAAAGGAACAACCGAGCCAGAAATAAGCCCCAAGCCCTTATGATCGCCATATTCCAAACTATTCTCAAAAAGTAATTGCATTCCTAAACAAATACCAAGCAAAGGCTTACCTGATGCAGCGTATTCCTTAACGGTTGTATCAAGACCGGAAACAACAAGCTTCTTCATCGCATCTTCAAAAGCGCCAACGCCCGGCAAAACAACGCGAGATGCCGACATTATTTCTTCTTTTGATTTTGTAATCAAAACATTGGCACCAAGAAAGCGCAACGATGAAGACAAACTGAAAAGATTGCCTACGCCGTAATCAACAATTGCGGTAACATTATTATTCATATCAAATAATTCCTTTTGTACTTGGGATTTTATCGCTGTTAACGGTTGCGGCATCGCTTAAAACTCTGGCAAAGGCTTTAAAAGTCGCTTCAATTATATGATGGCTGTTAAAACCGTCAAGCAACTTTATGTGCAAAGTTATGGACGCACTTCTAACAAAAGCGGTAAAAAATTCATTAACAAGTTCCGTATCAAATTCACCGACTTTTTGGGTGGGGATAGGCAAATCAAAATTTAAAAAGCTTCTGCCGGATACGTCAATAGCGCATAATACAAGGGATTCGTCCATTGGTAAAATAATGCTGCTGTATCGCTTAATACCTCTGCAATCGCCAAGTGCTTCTTTAAAAGCGGCGCCAAGAACTATGCCGATATCTTCTACACTGTGATGATAGTCGACGTAAGTATCACCCTTGCAGCTTAGTGTTAAATCAAAAGAGCCATGCTTAGTAAACAAATTAAGCATATGGTCTAAAAAACCGCAACCGGATGATATTTCTGCCTTACCATCACCATCTATATTAATCATAAGCTCTATATCCGTTTCCGATGTGGTTCTTTTAAATTTTGCACTTCTCATAATTTGGCCTCCGCTATAATTGCTTCAATCGCCTTGATGAGGGCGTCGGTTTCTTCATCCGTTCCGATTGTAATCCTACTATAATCATATATTTCGGGGACGTTAAAATGCCTTACAAGAATCCCTTTACCTTTAAGCTTTTGATAAAGTTCGTCGCCGGGTAACAACGGATGAGAAACAAATAAAAAGTTGGCTAAGCTATCTGTCATAGCAAACCCCAATGACTTTAGGACAGCTTTAAGCCTTTGTCTTGTTGCAATGATCTTCTCTACGCATTCTTTAAACCACGCAGTGTCATTTATTGATTCAATACCGGCAATAGTAGTCAATCTGTTAACGTTGTATGGGTTAAAGCTAAACTTAATCCTATTAAGATCGTTAATCAAAGCTTCGCTTGCAAGCGCATAGCCAAGCCTTGCACCTGCCAACTGTCTTGATTTAGAAAAAGTGCGTACGATAATAAGATTTTTATAGTCATTCAATAAAGAAACTGCGCTTTCTCCGCCAAAGTCAACGTAAGCCTCATCTACTAAAATTACTGAATCGGGGTTATTTTCCAATAAAACTTTTATATCAGCTAAGGGAACCGCAAGGCCTGTCGGAGCGTTGGGATTTGCAAAAACTATAAGCCCGGCCAATTGATTAAATGAAGTCAAGTCTAAAGTGAAATCAGAATTCAGCTCGGCAGGATAAGCCTTAAGATTATATAAATCTGCAAAAACGGGGTAGAATCCATAGCTGATTTTTGGGAAAGCCACTCCCCTATCACCCCACGCAAGAAAAGCAAAGCTAAGCACTTCGTCACTTCCGTTAGAGCAAAAAACGCATTTAGGATCCAAACCGTAGCAATTGGCTATTGCTTCAGACAAAGCTTTAAGATCCGGATCGGAATACAATCTAAGATCATCGATTGCACTTCCATCGAGCTTTTCTTTAACTTTCGGAGAGGGCGGATAGGGAGATTCGTTAGTGTTGAGCTTTATATACTTTTTATCCCTTGGCTGTTCGCCCGGAACGTAAGGCTTTAGAGCAGAAAGCTTATTGGAAAAATAAACACTCATAAAATAATCCTTCTATACTTTGCGTATGCTTATGCTGTTTGCGTGAGCAGTAAGACCTTCCCTTGTTGCAAAATCGGCAACACGGTCGGCAACCTCGGCGAGTGCCTGCTCTGTATAATACAAATAACTGGATTTTTTAACAAAATCATCAACGCTTAACGGGCTTGCAAATCTTGCAGTGCCGCTTGTGGGCAAAGTGTGATTCGGACCTGCAAAATAATCACCCATCGGCTCCGGCGTATAATGCCCCATAAATACACTGCCGGCATTGACTACTAACTGCAAATAGTCAAACGGGTTGTCAACAGCAAGTTCCAAATGCTCCGGAGCGTATTTATTAGCAAGTTCTATTGCATTATAAATGCTGCTTGTTACAATAATTTTGCCGTTATTATCTATGGCTGTACGCGCAATGTCAGCCCTGGTAAGAGCCGGTATCTGTTTTTCAAGCTCGGCAGACACACTGTTTGCAAGCTCAGTACTATCAGTAATCAACACAGAGGAAGATAATTTATCGTGTTCTGCTTGGCTTAACAGATCAGCGGCAACGTATGCAGGATCAGCGTTTTTATCTGCTACTATAAGCACCTCGCTGGGGCCTGCAACCATATCGATCGCAACTTTACC
This sequence comes from Eubacteriales bacterium, assembly GCA_045604285.1. Classification (GTDB taxonomy): domain Bacteria; phylum Bacillota; class Clostridia; order Oscillospirales; family CAG-382; genus SIG636. Next base: position 17,355 of record JAZUNS010000059.1, on the reverse strand, counting down.
AAATACCAATCGTTTTGCCGTTGCAACAAAGACGTTGCCCGGGCCAACTATTTTGTCAACGCCGGGGACGGTTTCGGTGCCGTATGCCAACGCAGCTACAGCGCCTGCACCGCCGATTTTAAAAATTTTATTTACGCCGGCAATTCTTGCGGCTGCCAAAATTTCTTTTGCGATTTTGCCATCCTTGCCGGGAGGTGTAACCATTACAATCTCTTTAACGTTGGCTATCTTTGCGGGAATTGCATTCATTAAAACCGTGCTGGGATAAGCTGCGGTTCCACCGGGCACATATATGCCTACTTTTTCCAAAGGTAAAACACGTTGCCCCAAAACTACACCGTTATCACGTTTTATCTCATAACCGGTTTTAAGTTGCTTTTTATGATACTCTTCAATATTTGCTTTTGCTGCTTTTAATGTATCTATAAAATATGCATCAACGGCGGCAATCGCTTCATCAATTTCCGTTTCAGACACAGCCAAAGACTGTAAGTCAGCACCGTCAAATTTTTTTGCATACTCAAAAAGTGCTTTGTCTCCGTTACTTCTAACGTTTTGAATTATATTTCTAACTATTTCGTCAACAGTTGCACTTTCAGGTACGTTGCGACTGAGCAATTCTTCTTCGGTGCAATTACTTGAATATTGTATTTTAATCATTGGTAGCCTCTTTCAAACCGCATAACATTTTATTGATCTCGGTTTCTTTAAACTTATAGCTGGAAACATTAGCAACCAGCCTCGCGGATATAGGCATAAACTCTTCGATAACAACCAAATTGTTTTCACGAAGCGTGCTGCCGCTTTCAACTATATCGACGATAACATCAGCCAACCCTACAATAGGTGCAAGCTCAATGCTTCCGTGTAAAGGGATAATATCTATATTCCTTCCCTTTGACGCAAAATGTGCAGAAGCAATGTTGACAAATTTAGTAGCGACTCTAAGCGTGCGGTCTCTGTTTTCAATATATCCTTTTTTTGCAGCAACTGCCATTCTGCATTTTCCGAAGCCTAAATCCATAAGTTCATACACAACGGCTCCCGTTTCTACAAGAACGTCCTTGCCTGCAATGCCTATATCTGCCGCACCTCTTTCAACGTAAACGGGCACATCAGTGGGTTTAACAAGCAAGTATCTCACACCGGAAGCAGAATTCTCCAACACCAGCTTACGAGTGTCGCTGTTCATGTCTTCACAGGAGTATCCGGCTTTTTCTAACAATTTATAAACTTTATCGCCCAAACGTCCTTTGGGTAAAGCAACCGTTATCATCATTCAGCCTCCGCATTATTATAATAAAACTGCTCAAGCTCATCAAAATACAATGCAAAACCGATAGCGCCGGAAGCTTTACCGAGCTTTTTAAGTAAAGCGTCATAACGACCACCGGATAAAACACGGGTGGAAGCACCGTCAACGTAGCCGCAAAAAGTAATACCGTTGTAGTATTCTTCCTCACCTACCAAGGAGAGGTCTACCTTAACGTCACAGCATCCATCGGCAGCAATGGCAGCGCTATAAACCTTTATAAGCTCATCCAAAGCTTCTTTCATCTCACCGGTAAGACACAGCTTCTTAGCAATAGGTAAGATATCATCAAAGCTGCCGGATAAACCGATAAGCTTGAGCAGCATATCAATATACAACTCTGAGATATTAGAAGCTTTGCAAAGAGCTTGTATGTCTGCAATATTCTTCTGAGAAATTAAAAATTCAAGCTTCGGTATAAGAGTTACGTCCTCACAGATAACGCGTAAAAGTCCATTGACAAACCCACAATGTCCGATTTCAAGAAGACTTCTGTCAGAAACGATCTTTAAACTTTTAGCAGCAAGAATTACAACCTCGGTTAAATCGTTAACATCAAGCTTTCCTATTCTTTCAAGACCGGTTTGCGCAATTTCCTTAAAACTGCGCTTATTTCTGTCGGGTCTGTATACGTTCTCATTATAGTACACCTTTAACTCTGAATCGTCTGCCTGCTTCACAATAGATAAAGTAACGTCAGGTTTCAACGCTAAAAGCCTACCGTCAAGGTCAGTAAAAGTAATAACAGAATTGCTAAGTAAAAAGTTTTGGTTTTCAAGATAAAATCTATACTCTTCAAAACTGCTCATCCTATATTTTTTGTAACCTGCTTGTTCATACAAATATCGAAGCTTTAAGTTTAAAACTTCATCCGGTTTCAATATTGATAAAAATTTATCCAACTTTTTGCCTCCGCACTTTAGTTTGCTAAATGGATAGCTTGGTGCTATTCTACCATGTGTTTAGAAAAAAATCAATAGTTTTTGAAAAATATATTCATATAATAAACCATTGTTTTTGTCTTGTCAACTACAAAGCAAGTATAAACAACCGTCAAAGACCCTCGCATATTACGAGGGTCTTAAGTGTTATCTCTTTTTCCAAATGAAAGGATTTAAACCAATAATCAGCGGAAAGATTTCTAACCTGCCCAAAAGCATTGCTAAAGAAAGTACAATTTTTGAAAAAACGGGATATTGAGAAAAGTTACCGCTTGGGCCAACCATGCCAAAACCGGGACCTACATTATTAAAGCAAGCCAACACGGCAGAAAAATTAGTTTCAAAATCAAAGCTTGTGTTAATACTTATAATTATATAGATGGCAACGATGGACATTATATAGAACGCAAAATAAGAGTTTACGCCGTTTAACGTTTGATCGTCAAGTCTTTTGGATTCCATGCTAACAACTCTTACAGAGCGCGGGTGCATAAGTTGCTTTATTTCGCGAGAAATAGACTTTAACAGCATAACAACACGTGCAACTTTTAAGCCACCTGCTGTAGAACCTGCACAACCGCCTACCAGCATTAAAAACATTAAAACAGCCTTTGAAAAAGCAGGCCACTGATTAAAGTCGACAGATGCAAAGCCGCAGGTGGAAACGATAGAGGCAACCTGAAGAGAGCTTGTCAATATAGTATCCGATAGATTGTTATAAAGATTATAAATATTGACGGATATCGCCGCCACAGAAAACAAAACTAAAAAACCAAAGAACCGAAGCTCTGCGCTCTTAAGGGCTGCTTTGAACTTCTTGATAAGAATAAGATAATAGAGATTAAAATTTATTGAGAATATAAGCAAGAATATCGTTATAACCCATTGCTCATATTTCCCATAGCTTGCCAAGCTGTCGTTTTTAATACCAAACCCGCCGGTACCTGCAGTTGCAAAAGAATGCACAACGCTTTCGAATAAATCCATCTCTCCAAAAGACAGGAGAACAATTTGAAGCAAAGTTAGGGCAATATATATTATGTACAGCACCTTTGCAGTATCTCTTGCTCTGGGCAAAAGTTTACCAACAACGGGGCCGGGCATTTCCGCACGCATTATATTCATAGAACGGTCGGCAACGTTTGGCATAATTGCCATAACAAAAACAAGTATACCCATGCCGCCTATCCAATGGGTAAAACTGCGCCAAAAAAGCATACCGTACGGCAACGCTTCAATGTCTGTCAATATGGAAGATCCCGTCGTGGTAAAACCGCTTACCGTCTCGAAAAAAGCATCTACGTACGAAGGTATTGAGCCGCTGATATAAAACGGCAACGCACCGATTGCAGACAATACAAGCCAAGCGATAGCTACAATTGAAAAACCTTCTTTTGCGTATATTACGCGCGTTCTCGGTTTAGATGTAAATTTTAAAATTAAACCGACAGCAAGTGCAACGGCGGCGCTTATTACAAAAGATAAAGCCTCTTTCTCACCGTATAAAACAGATACAAGCATCGGCAACAGCAAAAGGGCTGCTTCTGCCATAGAAATGTGGCCTATAGTATTTAATACCATTCTTCGATTCATAAAAGATCTCCACAAGAACTATTCAATAGTATCTGCAAGGTCATACAGCCTATGATCCCTGCTGATGACAACTACCTTGTCCTCGGGTAAAATTACATCATTACCGCTGGGAACAATGGCTTTCCCTTCCCTGAGAAGTCCGCCAATAAGTATATTGGGAATAAACTTAATATCCTTCAACGGTGTATCAATATATTTAAAGTCCGGTCTGACGTTAAACATCAACGCCTCGGCTTGTCCATCCATGATTTTATAAAGCTTCTCTACGTTGCTTCCAACGGTGTTTTGAAGTGCTCTTGCGTATCTGACCAAAACGTCAGACACAGTACGAATGGGTGAAACTATGGTTTCCAATCCCAAACGCTTAGCTATAGGAACAAATTCTGCTCTATTAACCTTGGTAACAACCGTAGGCACGTTTTGAGATGCCGCATAATAAGAAATGAGTATGTTATTTTCATCCATGCCTGTTAAAGAGATAAAGGCGTCCATGTTGTTAAGCCCTTCTTCCATCAACAGATCTTGATCTGCGCCGTCGCCCAATATTACAGTTGCGTTTGGCAATGCCTCTGCAAACTCGTCACATTTTTCCGGATTCTTATCAATAATGGTAACGGAGTTGCCAAGGCTAAGCAAAAGCTTTGCTAAATAGTAAGCGGTTCTGCTGGCGCCCAAAATCATTATGTTTTTAACTTGACGCTTAACAAGCTTTAAGCTTTTTAAAAGCTTTACCAATTCAGACGGAGATGCGGTTAAAGCTATTCGATCCCCGGCCTTAAGCTCAAACTGACCGTCAGGAATAATAACATCATCACCTCTGCTGACAACGCAAACCAGAAACTTAGCAGTGTATTGCTTTCTTAAGTTCATTATTTTTGTGCCAACCAAGGGAGAGCCTTCCTTAAGCACCAGCTCTATAATTTCAAAAGTTCTGCTGGAAAAGGTTTCAATATGTGCTGCGGCAGGCATTTTTAAAACATTATATATATCATACGCAGTAAACAGCTCAGGGTTTATAGACATAGATATCTGGAGCTTTTGTTTCATAAAGCCCAAGCTGTTATCGTTATATTCTTTATCTCTTATTCTTGCAACGGTTTCTTTTGCACCCAGGGTTTTGGCAATGTAGCAGCTTAGCATATTTAATTCATCAGAGTTTGTTGCTGCAACAAAAATATCTGCCTTAGCAACACCGGCCTCCTCTAAAATTTCGCAGTCTGTACCCATACCACATACGCCCATAACGTCATAAGCGTTGGTAACCTCAGTTATAACGTCGCTGTTTATATCAACAACCACAACGTCATGCCCCTCGCTTACTAAGTTCTTAACGATGGATTGTCCTATTTTCCCACAACCTACGACAATAACATTCATAAGTATCTCCCAAAACCTATAAGATAAATTATACGTATATATTACTACAATTCAGATCTAATTACAATATATTTTTTGCTCTTTGTCATATAACTCTTGATTTTTTATAAAGAAAACTTCAGTGATTTAGTTGTTATAATAACATAATTTTAAAAAAGTCGACAAGTGTAAACTTGCCGGCTTAAATTTTAAAATGGAAGAGGTATAAGTCGTGGAAGATTAAAACAATCGTTTGATCCTGCGCAAAAAGTTCAACGCAGGTTTAGCTGCACCAGTAGATTCAATACCCCCTTTTCTTTTCAGCAATAATGTAATCGGTCCAACAAACCCCGGGCGCAACATAGCATTCGCTGCTAAAAAAGCTTCGTTTGCGCCTTTATAGTCGTTCCGTTTGTTTTGAATAATAATTTCTGCCAATAGACGATAAAATTTCTTTTTTTGAAAAGCTTGACTGAATTCGTCAGCTTTAACCGCCTTGCTATAATAGTTTTCTAAAGCATCAGTGTATTCAAAATTACTAATGTGCATTTCCGTACGCATCATATGTGCTGCATATTCAGAATTATAGTTATCACGTTGTTCTGATTCTATTGATTCCAGTGCATCACGATATGCCATCTTTGCCCCGACGTAGTCTTCACAATTTTCTAAAATTATTGCTAAATTATGATAAGATCGCATACGATCAACCCAATCATCACAGTGTTCTGTTAATCCGTACTTAATCAAAGAAATTGCTTGTTTATTATAACGAGAAGGCATAGACGCAGCAGTAGTATAACAATGCTGACAGCGATTACTTTTAGGAACACGCTTCAAAGCCATTTTAAAAAGATCAAGCATTTCGGCAGAACATTCACCGCCCGCAATCTTTGCCTCAATCTCTGCAATTTTCAATATTATGACACCCCCACTTTAATGGTATAGTAACACATTTTAATTTGGATTTCAACAATTTAAAGCGAGCGATTTTTGCTGTTATAATGTCTCTATCTCTCGGCTTTAGCCGAATATCACTACGAAGCAATAAGCTATATAACTTAAACATCGCTTCAAAAGAAGTGATGTCAGTCTGTCGAAAAACACCTATCTTGGTGAAAATCCAAGGTGGGGGTTTTGAATTCGTTGAAAAGGAATGTAAAAACAGAGTAAACCAAAGAAGAATGGGATGATCTATGCAGGTCATTCCATTTTCTCTTTGCAAATTTCTTGATGTTCATAGCAGCAAATTTAAGCTTCACCCAGTTTTGAACCTGAGCCAAGCCTCTGTAATGTGTATAACGCATAGCGTGTTTTTCCTTGGCATCTGCAAATACTCGCTCTATCGTTTCTTTGCGTTTCTTGTAAAGCTCCTGATATTTGGGAGTATACCTTGCATCATCAGCCAATTCCTCGTAGTCCTTCCAAATATGCCTTGTAACCGATTTCACACAGTTCTTCGCCTTCGTACAAAGTTCTCTGGTGGGACAATTTGAGCATATTCTTGGGTCGCTTTCGTAATGCCTGTATCCGTCTCGATCTGTTGTTACATATCTCAATACCTGATACTCGGGGCAGATTATACAATCATAATGCTCATCATATACGTACTTCCACCACTCGTGCCCTCCCTTCATCGTCTGAGGACGCTTGTATGCTGTGGATATCACTCTACCATCGTCAAATACTTTCTTGCAAATATGGGGTGTTTTGTATGCACTGTCTGCTACTACTGTTTCTATCTCAGGAAATCTTTCAGTTACCTCATCATATACGTCATCAAATGCTACGCTATCGTGTACATTTCCGGGGGTGATTACTGCGCCGAGGACATAGCCGTACTTGTCGCAGGCGGTGTGTGCTTCATATGCAAACTGCTTTTTATGATCTCCCTTGACAAACATTCCGCAATCGGGGTCGGTTGTGCTTTTCGTTACCTTCTTCTGCTTTTCAGCCTTTTTTCTTCTTGCAAGCTTCTTTTTTGATGTATTATCCCTCTTCTTTTTGGGAGCATCGGGCTTGTCATCGTCGTTATCAAAGGGGTTTTTTCCGTGCTCTTCTCGGTCTGCATTGACCTCTTCCATCAGCTCTTTTGCGTATCTTTTGGCAGCTATCGGCACTTCTTCCTGTATCTTCTTTTTGTTGTTCGCACTTGCTTTTATGTGGGTTCCGTCTATGAATACCGCACTTGGAGAAAGGTATCCTGCCTCTGCTATTTCATCAAGCACCCAGTTGAATATTTTATCTACGGTTTCTGTTGTGAAGCGGTGACGGAAGTTGTAGCTTACTGTGGAAAAGTGGGGAGGTTCTTCTGTCAAACCGTATCCCAAAAACCATCTGTATGCTACGTTTACTTCTATCTCTGATGCGGTTCGTCTAAGAGAAGGCAATCCATACAAATGCTGTATCAATACCATCTTGAACAGCACTACAGGGTCTACACTCATCCTTCCGTTGTCTGCGCAATACAGTTCCTCTACCATTTCGTAGATCTTGCTGAAATCTATTGCTCTATCTATTTTTCTGAGTAAATGGTCTGCAGGTACAAGCATTTCCAAATCTACTATTGTTACTTGAGCTCGCATGTTTTCCTGATTCTTTTTTATCATTTTCATCACCCCTCCCATTATACCATATTTCTTCACAAACATAAAGAAAAAAGCCCAGTTATACTGGACTTTTTCGACAAACTGAAAGCACTTCGAAAGAAGTGCTTTTTTCAATTTAATCCAGCTTTGCGGTGAAGAAATTCCATTCCAATGTGAAATTTGTGCTTTACTACGGTGGGAATACAACTCGCAGTTAGCGGTCAGCTTTTGCGAGAACGATAATCATTGTCTATTTCCTCGCGCCATTCGGAAGAAATCGGAGCGCTGCACCTTATGCTGGAAATAGCTTTGCCCATGGCTCGGTAATTTGCAGCAGTGCCTTTTTTGTCGCAGTGGTAGTTAACTGCTCGGTCCTCGTCAATCCCATACCTCTTTGCGGTTTCTACGGCATCGATGTTGGCACCAAGGAACAAAAACTCCCATCCGTATTTGCTTTTTTGGCGCTCTACCAGCTTTTTAACTTCGTCAGCAGTAAATCTTTTGCTTGCATTTTCCATCCCGTCTGTGGTAATTATAAACACCGTGTTTTTGGGTACGTCCTCGTGCCTTGCATATTTGTGGATATTTCCTATGTGCTTAATAGCGCCGCCTATGGCATCGATTAAAGCGGTGCATCCGCCAACGGTATAGTCTTGGGCGGTCATCTTGCCGACTTTGGAAAGCGGCACTCTGTCATGCAGAACCTTGCATTCGTTGTCGAACAGTACCGTGGAAACAAAGCATTCGCCGTCCTGCTTTTTCTGCTTCTCAATCATAGCGTTAAAGCCACCGATGGTGTCGCTCTCAAGCCCTGCCATAGAGCCGCTTCTGTCAAGAATAAAAACCAATTCTGTTGTGTTGTTTGTCATGTTGTGTAACCTCGCTTTCATTTCTTGACTGCAGTATAATACAAAAAACAAAAGCATAGGTCGCCCGCAAAGCGACATTTTTACGCACCTAACAAGCTTTGGTCAAAGGCGAAGAGCGCCTCGTTTATTTCAAAAATGTTATAGTTGCCCTTTTTAATAAAATACTCGATTATAAGGTCAAATTTGTTGCTGTGGGAAAGGGCAAATCCAGCTTTTTTCAACATTTCCGTGGCTTCTGTCAAATCCATTTCCAATGCAATGGCAAAAGCGATGGCCGTGGGCTTGCTGGGCTTGTATTGAGGGTCGTTGCGGATCTTTGAAAAAAGCTTTCTGTCAATATTAGCCTTTTTATAGCACTCTGCATCGGTCATGCCTTTTTCGTCAATTTTTCTCAGCAGCATTTGCGTAAAGCTTTCGTCAATGCAGTTAAGTCTTGAGCTTAAATCTTCAAAACTTGCCTCGCCCGTAGGTGCAGGAGCTTCAAAGCATTTCATCAACGGGCGTAATATACTGCTGCGTACTGCCTTGGCACGGCGGTTTTCTGCCGGCGTAAGGCTTGCGTCTGCGTAGTTATCGTCAATATACTCTTCTATATCCGCAAACAGCTTTTCACCATAGAAAAAAGAGTCTTTATCAAAAAACACCACGTAAACCGTCATGTCGTGTTCAAGCAAAAAATTACTGATGGTATTGATGGCAATACTCAGCGCCTTTGCCTTGGGAAAACGGTAAACTCCCGTTGAAATAAGAGGGAAGGCCACGCTTTCACAGCCTTTTTCAAGGGCAAGCATTAAGGACTTTTTGTAGCAAGAGGCAAGCAGCTCCTCCTCACCGTAGATACCGCCGAACCATACGGGGCCAACGGTGTGAATTATATATTTGCAAGGCAGGTTGTAGCCACCGGTTACTTTGGCATCACCGGTTTCGCAACCTCCTAAGGTTTTGCACTCCTCCAACAAAAGGGGACCTGCGGCTTTGTGTATGCATCCGTCTACGCCGCCACCGCCCAGCAAAGTGTTGTTTGCTGCATTAACAATGGCGTCGGTTTCCATCTTTGTTATGTCGTTACGTACCATTACTATTGGCATATAGTCACCGCCTTTATCGTGATAATTATATTAAAGCACAAAATATATACAAAAACAATAAAATTTGTTGAATTTTTGTAAAAAAATATATTTAGCAATGAATTTGGTTGACAAGGCATTGCTGAAAGTGTAAAATGTGAATATTATCGATAATAATAACGTAATAGCAATCAACAAGTGGAGCGATGTGTATGAACCCGGCGTTTGAATGTCCAACAAATCTCTCGGTTGAAGATATGAAGGGGCAAATAGAAAAATGTAATTCTCCGTGTTTGATAACTGACGAACGTTTTAGAATATTGTCACAAAATAACAGGGCCTTAAAAGCCTTTAAAGTTAAGGATGGCGGTTTGTTTTTACCCTTTATATTTCCGTCTGATTACCGCAAATTTATAATAATGCGGATTGGGCAGATCTGCAGGGTAAAGCTTGACGGCAAAATTACCGGGTTTGCAACGGTAACACGGTTTAAGCACTACTATCTTTTTCTGTTAGAGCCGCCCATGGAAAGCTTTGTGCAGGGTGCGGTAAGAATTAAGTCTGAAGCAGATAGGCGAGTGTCTGAGGTTGAGGAGTTTTGCGCCAGAATGGGCCGTGACGTTATTGCCGATAAATCCGGGCTTAATTTGGTTAGAAACAGGCAGCTTGTTCGCAAGTTTAATTCAGAGCACATGCTTGAGATGGTGTCTGAAATAAGTGTTAGGCAACGTGAAAGCTTTGAGCCTTCAATAGACTTAAATCGTATTTGCAAATTTGCCAATGACGAGCTGGCAGGCAAGGGTGTGATTGTATATGGAGATGCTCTTTCATCTCCGTTTTGTTGCAGCGGCGTTAAAGCGGATTTGTATACAGCGGTTTCGGTAATGATAGCTGTCGCAACGGAATTAAGCTGTGACGGCAAAATAAGATTTAAAGGTGCGTACAGCGAGTACAAATATAGAGTACTTGTCGATTGCAGACCGACACGCACGGGAAGTGCTGATACCGAAAAGCATGACGAACAGATCGAGTATTTAAACTGCATTGCAGCCAGCAACGGATGGTTTGTTCGAATTTTTGAAGAAGAGGACAGAACGTCTTTGGTTTTGATAATGCCTTGTAACGAAGAGAGAACCTTAACGGTTCGCATACCCGGAAATTATAACATCGAAAAGACTTGGGTCGCACTTCAGCTTGCCAACGTTAAAACGCAAAAGTATAGAAAAAGCAAAAACAAAACCACCGATTTTGAATAAATCGGTGGTTTTCAATTTGATAATTAATTACTGAGCCTTTACCTTCTTAAGCTTAACAAATCTGGGAAGGCTGTCTTCCTTGGGAAGCTGGGTCTCACCCTGGATAAGGGGAAGAGCGTAAGCGATAAACTTATCGTTAAGGCCGTCCTTGGTCTTGTTCATCCAGCTCTTGGGAACCTTCTTTTCGGTGTTAGCAACAACGGAAAGGTCAAACAATTCGATAGCGCACTTGTAACCGTTCTTGGACTTCTTTCTCTTGAAGCCAACCATCTTATCGGTAACGCCTGCAACAGCGCATTCAACTGCGGCTCTGCCTGCAGAGAAGCTTTCGTCAATATCGGTCTGAGAAGCGCAGTGTGCAGCACAACGCTGGAGAAGGGAAAGCTCAATGCCTCTAACCTTAGCGCCGGTAGCTTTTTCAAGCTTCTTAGCGAGAAGTGCAGCAAGACCGCCAAGCTGAGGATGGCCAAAGGAGTCCTTCTTACCGGTATCGGAAACAAGTCTGCCCATTCTGTTGTGGATACCTTCGGAAACGGCAATAATGCACTTGCCCTTTTCTTCGTAGATAGCCTTAACCTTAGCGATAAAGTCCTTCATGTTAAAAGCAACTTCGGGAAGGTAAATAAGGTCGGGACCGCAGCCCTTGTAGCTTGCAAGTGCAGCAGCAGCGGTAAGCCAGCCTGCGTTTCTGCCCATGATTTCAACAACGGTGATCATACCCTTGTCGTAAACTCTTGCATCGTGATAGATCTCCATAAGAGAAGTAGCAATATATTTAGCGGCGGAAGCATAGCCGGGGCAGTGGTCGGTACCTGCCAAGTCATTATCAATGGTCTTGGGAATACCCATTACACGGCATTCGTAGTTGTGCTCAAGCATGAACTTGGATATCTTGTTACAAGTATCCATAGAGTCATTACCGCCGTTGTAGAAGAAGTAACGAACGTCGTACTTCTTGAATATCTCAAGAATACGGTGATAATCGGTATCGTCGTCTTCAACGCTCTTAAGCTTGTAACGGCAGCTACCCAAAGCAGAGGAGGGGGTAAACTTCATATATTCAAGCTCAGCGGGGTCTTCCATGCCCATGTCAATAAGGTTATCGTCAAGCACACCCTTGATGCCGTTGAGGGCACCGTAAACCTTGGTGATATTTTCGTTTTCCAAAGCAGTTTTAATACAACCGTAAGCAGAAGCGTTGATAACGGAAGTAGGGCCGCCGGACTGACCTATAATGCATGCGCCTTTCAATGTACTCATTTTAAAAACATCCTTTCAAGATTTATTTCTACATAACTATACCACAGTTAAAACATAAAATCAATCATCTTTTTCGCTGATTTTAATATTATTTTCCCCTTAATCTCTTGACAACGCTTACAAATACTGCTAAACTATGCAGGTAAATTAAAATATTTCTTACCTAAAGGAGAGATTGTTATGGCATTAGTTACTTCTGCTGAAATGTTCAAGAAGGCTTATGAGGGCGGCTACGCTATCGGTGCTTTCAACGTTAACAACATGGAGATAGTACAGGGTATTACCGAAGCTTGTAAGGAAGAAAAAGCTCCCGTTATACTTCAGGTTTCCAAGGGCGCTCGCGCTTATGCAAACCACACCTATCTTGTAAAGCTCGTTGAAGCTGCAGTTCTTGAATGCCCTGAAATTCCCGTTGTTCTTCACCTTGACCACGGCCCCGATTTTGAAACTTGTAAGTCCTGCATCGACGGCGGCTTTACCTCCGTTATGATAGACGGTTCTTCTCATTCCTTCAAGGATAACATCGAACTTACCAAGAAGGTTGTTGAATATGCACACGCTCACGGCGTAGTTGTTGAAGGTGAGCTTGGTACTCTTGCAGGTATTGAAGACGATGTTCAGGTTTCCGCAGAGGATTCTTCTTATACCCGTCCCGAAGAAGTTGAAGAGTTCGTTTCCAAGACCGGTGTTGACTCTCTTGCTATCGCTATCGGCACCAGCCACGGCGCATACAAATTTAAGCCCGGTACAGAGCCTCAGCTCCGTTTTGACATACTTGAAGACATCTCCAGAAGACTTCCCGGTTTCCCCATAGTTCTTCACGGTTCTTCTTCCGTTCCTCAGAACTACGTAACCATGATTAACGAAAACGGCGGTAAGATGCCCGGCGCTATCGGCGTTCCCGAAGATCAGCTCCGCAAGGCTGCTTCTCTCGCTGTTTGTAAGATCAACATAGACTCTGACCTCAGACTTGCTATGACCGGTACCGTTCGTAAGTTCTTTAACGAACATCCCGATAAGTTTGACCCCAGAGAATATCTTAAGCCCGCAAGAGCTAACATTAAGGAACTTGTTCGTCACAAGCTCGTTAACGTTCTCGGCTGCAACGGCAAGGCATAAGTTAGTAGTAATTATAAATTTAAAGGGGCGTATTAATCGCCCCTTTAATTGTTATAAAGGCATCTTTAAGTTTAAAGATGCTTTTTTGTTTGCAAAAATATACCGTCATAAATAATAAAAGCAAATAAATATACATAGATATTTTTGTAAAGGATGTAGTTTTTAAGCATTGCCGCGTGATTTTTGTTGACAATTTTATGCCGATTTGATATATTAATTAGGTAAAATCTTAGCGGAGGACTATATGATATGAGCAATAAGATTTATCCTATAACCGACAGCGTAGAAAAGCTGACGGAGACAATATCAAGTGTACGTGCGGCACAAAACGTGTTTGCAAACTATACTCAAGAACAGGTAGATAAAATTTTTCTTGCCGCTTCCATCGCTGCTGATAAGGCGCGCATACCTCTTGCCAAGCTTGCGGTAGAGGAAACGGGCATGGGCGTTGTTGAAGATAAGGTTATTAAAAACCACTATGCGGCGGAATATATATACAATGCTTATAAAAACGCAAAAACCTGCGGTGTTATAGCTCATGATCCCGTATACGGCATATCAAAGATAGCAGAGCCCATAGGCGTTTTGGCTGCAATAATTCCCACAACCAACCCTACCTCTACTGCAATTTTTAAGACTTTAATAGCTCTTAAGACCCGTAACGGTATTATAATCAGCCCCCATCCAAGGGCTAAAAATTCCACTATCGCCGCCGCAAAGATAGTGCTGGAAGCCGCTGTTGCTGCAGGTGCTCCCGAAGGGATAATCGGCTGGATAGACGTTCCGTCCTTGGATATGACCACAACGCTTATGAAAGCTTCCGATACTATTTTGGCTACAGGTGGTCCGGGCATGGTAAAATCCGCATATTCCAGCGGCAAGCCCGCAATCGGTGTAGGTGCAGGTAATACCCCTGCAATAATCCACAGCAGCGCTGATATTGTGGTTGCGGTAAACTCCGTTATCCATTCCAAAACCTTTGATAACGGCATGATCTGTGCCTCTGAGCAGTCGGTTATAGTAATGGATGATATTTATGACGACGTGAAGGCTGAGTTTGCTAAGAGAGGTGCCTACTTCCTAAAGGATGACGAGCTCGACAAGGTTCGTCACGCTATGATTATTAACGGCTCTCTTAACGCCGCAATAGTCGGCCAAAGCGCTTGCAGGATAGGGGAGATCGCCGGCGTTTCTGTGCCCGTAGGAAGCAAGGTGCTTATAGGTGAGGTTGAAAGCGTTGAGCTTTCCGAAGCGTTTGCCCACGAAAAACTTTCACCCGTACTTGGTATGTACAGAGCTAAGGATAAGGAGGATGCTTTTGCCAAGGCAGAGCAGCTTATTGCAGATGGCGGCTACGGTCACACATCTTCCATTTTCCTTGATACCATAAAAGAACGCGCATTGCTTAACGAATTTGCAGAGCGCATGAAAACCTGCCGTATAGTTGTTAATACGCCTTCATCACACGGCGGTATCGGTGACCTTTACAACTTTGCTATGCGTCCCTCCCTTACTTTGGGGTGCGGCAGCTGGGGTGGAAACAGCGTTTCCGAAAACGTTGGTATCGAACACATTCTTAACATTAAAAACGTTGCAGAAAGGAGAGAGAATATGCTTTGGTTCAGAACTCCCGAAAAGGTTTATCTTAAAAAGGGTTGCTTGCCCGTTGCTTTGGCAGAGCTTGGCGATATTAGCAAAAAGAAGCGCGCGTTTATCGTTACCGATAGCTTCCTTTACAGCAACGGATATACAAAATGCGTAGAAAACAAGCTTGACGAGCTGGGCATAATGCATACCACCTTCTCTGCCGTTGAGCCTGATCCCACCCTTGCCTGCGCAAAAGCAGGTGCCGAGCAAATGAAAGCCTTTGCCCCCGACGTTATTATAGCTTTGGGTGGCGGCTCTCCCATGGATGCGGCTAAAATTATGTGGGTGCTTTACGAGCATCCCGAGGTTGACTTTATGGATATGGCTATGCGCTTTATGGATATCAGAAAGCGTATATATACCTTCCCTAAGATGGGCGAAAAAGCCTATTTCGTTGCTATTCCCACTTCTGCAGGTACCGGCTCTGAGGTTACTCCCTTTGCCGTTATAACCGATGAAAACAGCGGCGTAAAGTATCCCCTTGCCGATTATGAGCTTATGCCCGATATGGCAATAGTGGACGCTGATCTTATGATGAACGCTCCCAAGGGGCTTACCTCTGCTTCCGGTATAGACGTACTCGTTCATGCACTTGAGGCGTATGCGTCCATCATGGCTACCGACTTTACCGACAGCATGGCTCTTAAGGCACTTAAGCTTGTATTTGAATACTTGCCCAGAGCATATGATAACGGCCCCAACGATCCCGTGGCAAGAGAGCACATGGCAAATGCGGCTACCATGGCGGGCATGGCTTTTGCAAACGCCTTCCTGGGTGTATGCCACTCAATGGCGCATAAGCTTGGTGCCTTCCACCACATTGCTCACGGCTATGCAAATGCGTTGCTTATTACCGAGGTTCTCAAGTTCAACGCCGAGGAAGTTCCGCCCAAGATGGGTACCTTCTCTCAATACACCCACCCCCATACCTTAAGCAGATACGCTCAGGTTGCGGATTATTTGGGTATTAAGGGCGAGGATGATAACGCTAAGTTTGAAGGCCTGCTTCAGGCTATAGAAGAGCTTAAAGCAAAGGTGGGCGTTAAGCCCAGCATCAAGGAATGCGGTATTGACGAAAAGCAGTTCCTTGACCGCCTTGACGAAATGACCGAGCAGGCGTTTGATGACCAGTGCACAGGCGCAAATCCCCGTTACCCACTGATGAGCGAGATCAAGCAAATGTATCTTAATGCATACTACGGAACGAAGGAGAAGGTATAATGAACGTACAAAAAGAACAAATTCTCGCCGTAAGACCCACAAAAACCATATATAGAGAAGGTAATACGGTCGTAAAATCCTTTAACATGAGCTATTCCAAGTCTGACGTTCTTAACGAGGCGTTGAATCAATCCCGAGTTGAAGAAACGGGTCTTAACATCCCCCGTATACTTGAGGTAATGACTATTGATGGCTGCTGGGCGTTTAGGGCAGACTATATCCCCGGCAAAACCCTTCAGCAAATGATGGAGGCAGAGCCCGATAAAATGGAAGAGTATATGGAGCTTTTCGTTAACCTTCAGCTTGAAATGCACGCCCATACCTGTCCGCTTCTCAATAAGCTTAAGGATAAAATGCATCGCAAGATAAACGAGACGGATCTTGACGCTACCACCCGTTATGAGCTTCATACCAGGCTTGAGTCTATGCCTAAGCACAACAAGCTTTGTCACGGTGACTTTAACCCCTCCAACATTATAATATCAGAGGACGGAACACCTTATATCCTGGACTGGTCCCACGCCACCCAAGGTAACGCATCTGCCGATGCGGCACGCACCTATTTGTTGTTTAAGCTTGCCGGTGCGGATAAAGAGGCGGAAATGTACCTGCGTATGTTCTGCAAGAAGAGCGATACTGCGATGCAGTACGTTCAAAAATGGATGCCTATCGTTGCGGCATCTCAGTCAGTTAAGCGCAAAGCAGGGGAGAGAGAACTTCTCCTTCGCTGGGCAAACGTTGTTGAATACGAATAAAACGATAAAAAACCCGCAATTCTTGCGGGTTTTTTTCAGGCCGCTGACAAAGGCACACAACACGAAAAATATAAAAAATCAATTACAAAAAAAGTTGAAAAGTCGGGAGAGCTTCCCGACTTTTCTGCAATTTATCGTATTTTTTCGTTCAAAACGAACCTCGGCTCACAGTACTTTTGTACAGTTTTCGGGGTCCCGACAAAAAAAAAAATTTTTTGGGGGGGGTTTTTTCCCCCGTGCTTTTTTGTTGGTTTGTTTTTTCGCCTCGGTTCGTTTCGTCTGCACTCTTTCTCAGCACTCTGCCAAGCTGATGACAGGGTTTGTCATCAGCTTGAGGTCAATAGCCATAGCTATTGACCTACGCATTTTCT
>JAZUNS010000058.1:0-16056 GCA_045604285.1 Eubacteriales bacterium | reverse complement strand
CGACATGGCTACGATCCGACTTTCGTGTTCTGTACCTTTGTCAGCGCTCTGGGGGACAGTTTAAAACTGTCCCCATTATTAATTGCTAAGGCTTTAAAGAGCTATATCTGCTTTAATTGCTACAACCTGCCAATCGTCAGCGGCAAAATTGATTGCGTCGGTGCTTAAGTATACGTCAACACCATGGATATCGGAAATAACTACGTCAAAGCTTATTTGATAAATACCGTCAGAGACCAAAGAAGCCGACACGGCGTTTGTACTGATGGTAGTCATGCCGTTGGAATGCTGGTTGAAAACGTAAAGCCTGGAGGCAAAATCTGCGCTATCGGCAGCAATGGTAAGAGTTACTATTGCATATCCGCTTTCCGTGGCAACCGTAGCATTTGTTATGGAAACGGGGTTTGCTTTGAAAACTGCCGTAAGGGTTATGCTGTCATCGATTACGGAGTCAAAATCGTAAAGAGTGCCGTTTGCATACCAGCCGTCAAATACGTAACCGTCGTTTGCCAAAACTATGGGCAATTCAAGTGCAGAGCCTATAGTGCCTGCGTCTACGGAAACACTGTAGCTGCCAACCTTGATGCCGTCTGCATCCTGATGAACGATAACGCCGCCTTCACCGCTAACATAGGTAACGGTTGCAGAGCCTTCAAGCTCAATTATTGCAGTAAAAGTAAGGTTTTCCGTGATGTAGTCGGGGGCGGTTTTATCCCAGCCCTTAAAGCTGTAAAGACCTTGACAGGTAACGGTAGGTGCCGTAATTCCTGCATCGCTCCAAGCTGTGCCGGTAACGAAGGGGCCAAAGCTGAGGGCGTCGGTGCTTGTGCCGTTTTCGGGGATCACGTAAGTTACCGTAAACCATTGGGAAGCATCATATACGAAACTTGCGGTTATCGTAGTGTCACCCGTAACCTTACCTTCGGTTACAGACCAGGCATCAAACTTATATCCTGCATCAGCAACAGGAATGGGGTAAGTGATAGAGCTGTATTCGGTACCGTATACAACGGTAAGCTCTATTGTACCATCCAAGGTGCCGTGTTCGCCGGCTGCGAAGTAAACGGTGTAGGAGTTTATGTTCCAAGAACCGCTAACGGTTATACTGGAGGTTACATTGTCAAATGTTTTATCCCAACCGCTGAAGGTGTAGCCTTCCTTGGTGCCTATGTCGGGCTCAACAGCGGCAGAACCGTAGGTAACGGACTGTTCGCTGATAACTTCACCGTCAACTACGAAGGAAACGGTGTAGGAGTTGATGGTGTAGGTAGCGGTAACTACCGTATCAGAAGTAATGTTTGTAAAGGATACGTCCCACCCGCTGAAGGTATAACCGGTTCTGGTAGGATCGTTAGGAGCAGTGGCACTTTGACCTTCGGTAACGGTCTGAGTGTCTATAACATAACCGTCCCAATCCTTAAACGTAACGGTATATTCGCTGGGGGTGGTGTCCTCAACGTTGAGGGTGATGGTAGCAACGTCAAACGTTTCGGTATATTTGGTAGTAGTATCCCAAATGCTGGTACCTCTTACCTTGACGGTGTAAGTCCCTGCAGCCCAACCGTCGGTGCTAATGGTTGTGCTAAATCCGGAGTTGGACTTGTTGGGATAGTTGCTGTAGCCGCTAAGTTCAGAACTGCGGTCAGATAAGCTAAGAGCAGTCCAGGAGCCGCCGTTAACGCTGTATTCCATCTTTTCTACGCCGTAGCTGTGAAGCATCCAACCTCTGATATCAAAGGAAGCGGTGCTGCCGTAATTGCCCACAGTGGCGCTTGCAGATGCAGCAGAGCCGGAAACAGCAACTGATGCGGGGGCGTCAACGTAGCCGGTATAGCCAACCGTATGACCGAGGAACTTTATAGCACCTCTTGCTACAGCTTGTGCTGTTTCGTTAAAGTAGGTGTCATACAAAACGTTCTCAGCGTCATTATCGATAAAGCCAAGCTCTAACAAACAAGCGGGAAGGGTAGTGTTTTTAAGTACAACGTAGGATGCCGTCTTAACACCTCTGTTGGTCCAAATTGCATCGGAAACAAACTCGGTATTGAAAGCGGTTGCCAAAGCTTGAGAGTTTGCATTGCCGGAAGCGTAGTAATAATATTCAACACCCTTTGCGGTGTTATTAAAGGAGTTACGGTGGAAGCAAAGGAAAGCTCTGAAGGAGCCTGCTTCAACCATAGCGGCCTTTGCGTAGATACTGTCAAATCTGTCTACTGTTCTCGTGTATGCAACGGTAAAGCCTGCTTCTTCCAGAAGCTTACCAACTGCCATGGTCATATTAAGTGTATCGTTAGCTTCTTCTCTTGTGCCGTCTGCACTAAGTGCGCCGGGGTCGCTGCCGCCGTGGCCTGCATCAAGAACAAAATCTGCAGTGGTAAGCTCGTTGCCGTTTCTGTCAATTGGCTTGGGTACGTAAAGGAACTCGAAAGCTGCGGATTTAGCGGAGTCAACGTATCCTGAGCCCTTTGCAACAACGGTTACGCTTTCGCAAGTGCGGTTGCTGCCGGAACCGTATACGTTATAAGTAGAAAGACCGCTGGGGGTATAGGAACGGGTGGTAGTGTCGGAAACAACCTTAGTGCCGTTCAAATATACGTCGTATGCGGTGGCGCCTGTAACAGCGTTCCACGTAATTGTGGGGACGGTGTACGTAGCCCTGCCGGTAGAGCCGGTAAGGGTGGGAGGTGTAAGAGTGGGAGTGCTGGGTGTAGCCGCAATTATCTCAACCTCGGTAAGTGCTATTACGGGTTCTGCAGCTGCAATAGTCATGCTTATGACCACGTAATTACCGGTTGCAGAGCCGCTTGCAGTGTATTTCTTAACCGAGGTGTTGTAAGACGAGGACGAAACGGTGCCAAGTGAGGCGGAAGCCGATTCGCTTGTACCAACGTAAATGTTTACTGCGGAAGGATAGCCGCGGTTTGTACTTGAAGAGTCTCTGTCGTTGGCATAAACGTTAACTTGGCTTACCTCCATAACTGAAGGAAGCTGGAAGTAAACGTAAACGGTACCGCCAACAAAGTCGCTTATATACATTTCTACGTTCTGACCGGTGGTGCTGTTGGTATAGGAGGAGGCAATGGTACCATCGTTAAGTCTGCCGCTGTGGTAGGTATTCCAGTTAGCTTCACCGTATTGACCGGTGTCAGAGGTGCCGTTTGCGGTGTTGTTGTCAGAGCCTCTGTAGGTGGATTGACCCGCAACGTTGGAGGGGCCTTCGGTATATGCGTAAATCTGAACTTCTGTCAAGGCAATTACGGGCTCGCTTGCAGCTATCGTCATCTCAAGGATAACGTAGGTACCCTCTACCGAGCCGGTTGTTTTGTAATCTCTTACCGACGTGTTGTAAGCGCTGTAAGAAGCGGTGCCCAAAGAGGTTCTTGCAGATTCGCTGTCACCTACATATACTTTGTATGCGGAAGGATAGCCTCTGTTAGTGCTGGAGCTGTCTCTGTCGTTGGCAAAGGCATCAACCTTTACAACGGTCATTTTTTGCGGCAACTTAAAATAAACGTAAACGGTACCGCCAACAAAGTCGGATATATACATTTCTACGTTCTGACCGGTTGTGCTGTTGGTGTAAGTAGAAGCTATGGTACCGTCGTTAAGTCTGCCGCTGTGGTAGGTGTTCCAGTTAGCTTCACCGTATTGACCGGTGTCAGAGGTGCCGTTTGCGATGTTGTTATCAGAGCCTCTGTAGGTGGATCGACCCGCAACGTTGGAAACGTCGCCTTCAAAGCCGTAAATCTGAACTTCGGTGAGCGCAATAACAGGTTCAGCGGAGGCGATGGTCATTTCAATAATGACGTAGTTACCGGTGCCAAAACCGCTTGTATTATACTTTCTTACCGAGGTGTTATAAGAAGTATAAGAAGAAGTACCTAAAGAAGTATAGCTGGTTTCGCTGGTGCCAACGTAAACCTTCATAGCAGAAGGATATCCTCTGTTAGTGCTTGACGAATCTCTGTCATTGGCAAAAACGTCAACGCTTGTAACGTTTATTGTTTTAGCAAGTTTAAAATAAACGTAAACGGTACCGCCAACAAAGTCGGATATATACATTTCAACGTTCTGTCCGGTTGTGCTGTTGGTGTAAGTAGAAGCTATGGTACCGTCGTTAAGTCTACCGCTGTGGTAGGTGTTCCAGTTAGCTTCACCGTATTGACCGGTGTCAGAGGTGCCGTTTGCGATGTTGTTATCAGAGCCTCTGTAGGTAGCGCCGGCAGCATAGTTAGTTGCCGCACTTACTTTTTGCGGTTCAATAACGGAGGGGACAACGACAACCAAGCCCATAATCATTATCATGGCCAAAATGGTTGATAAAATGCGTCTTGTTTTCAAATACAACGCCTCCCGTTTGTTTAAAATAGTCACAAATACATCTATCCACTGTTACATATTTGTGCATAGTCATTATAGCATTTAACCTGACAATAGTCAATAGTCTATAGGTATTTTGCTTTCTTTTTGCAGTGAAAAACAAGCCTTAACGCTTCTATACGCGGCGTTAAGGCTTGTTTCTTCTTTAAACTTCTATTTTTTCGTTTTCTGCTTCTGCCTCTTTTGGCTTCTCGTCGGTTTGTTCAGCTTTTTTAGCAAAACGCTTTTTGATTATAACCTTAAGTACAACAAAAACAATAACGCAAAATGCAATGGTTCCAAGTCCTGCAATCAAGGCCGAAACGATTGCAAAGTGTATACCGTATTCACCCTCGTTTGCGGTAACCTGCTGTCCTACGGAAAGATTTCCAACGGCAAAGGGCTCGCTTTCATCAAGCAGCTTAAGGTCAGAGGTTATCAACCTTACTGTTAGGCTATCACCGTTTTTGATCGTTACCTGTTCGGTCACTTCAAGTAAATTCGGTGCAACGTAGGTGGTAGAATATCTGTTGCCGTTGATGTACACCTCTGTTCTCGGCGTAAAACCTTCGCCTTCTACGTAAAGCTTTTCGTCTTCAACCTTATAGCCGGATATTTTTATGGGGGTAAGGCCTATTTCCATATCAATCGTCTCATAAGGGGATTTGCCGCCGAAATAGTACTTGTCACCCTCCAAAAGGTCATACGCCAGGGCGTTGCGATATTTTTCGGTAATACTGTCCGATAGCTTGGCGTGGTAAAGCTTCATTATATTGCCCGTGCGTATACCGGCTATATCAAGCGCGTAAGGGACAAGCTCAAAGGAGGATAAATCGTTTCTGCCGATGTTTTTGTCATTTTTTATACCGTCTGTATACCAAACGATGTATTCAGAATCATACTTGGCGTTGGGATTTTCACCTTCATTGTAATCTACGAGCTGTTCGCTGTCCTCTATGTATGTAGGAAGGTGGTCGCCGTACATCATAACTATACTTTCTTCATCAAGAGTTTCCAAGTATGTCAAAAGGGATTCAATAAAGATATCCTCTTCCCTAAGCATGGCGGAATAATACAACAGCATATTGGTATAAACCTCATCGTCTTCAAAACCGCCTACGGTTACGGGATAATCAAAATCCTCAAGGTAGCGGGTGTGATACTTACTGTGGCATTGTACCGTTACGGTAAGTATCATGTCTTCGCCTTCGGTTTTCTCTATTGTGCCTTTGATTTGATCAAGCAATATCTCATCTCTTGCCCAGTATTTGGAATAAGTATAATCTTCGCTTGTAAGCTCTCCAAAAGACTCCAAAGGTATAAATCTTTCAAAGCCTAAATTGGCGTAAGCTTCGTTCCTGCAATAAAAACCGCCGTTGTGGTTGTGAATTGCAGTCGTGGCATAACCCAAATTTCTAAGATTATAAGCGATTGATTCCATTTGGGTGTTTTTCAAAAAGCTAAGATAAGGATATTCATCAAAGCCGTAGCTTCTTATATCCGTACTTGTAAGCACCTCGTATTCAACGTTCGCTGTACAAGAGCCCAATGCGTTAACGGTTAGCATACCGTGGGGATACTTTTCTTTTAAGCTTGTAAAATAGGGGTGGGGATTCTCGCTAAGTTCAATGTCGGCTATCCTATAAATATCCATAAAGGATTCAAGCTGAAGCACTATTACGTTGGGCTTCTTCTCGGGGACGGTTTCTTTTACCGAATCAATTACTCTGTTAATTTCGCCTACGGATATCTCATCGTATATCTCGGGTTCTTCTATACCGGAATCAACTATGCCGTAAAGTAAACAATATACAAAACCGCAATTGTCATAGTCTTCGGGCAATCTTTGGTCGGGGGATACCACCTGGTACATAGAAAATACGGTAGCAAGTCCGCCCACCATAAATGCAACGCAAAGGGTTATTGCAACAGCTCTCTTATAGCTGACCTTTTCCTTCGGACAAGTCTTGTAAAGTATAACCAGACAAACAATACAGCCTACTACCAAAAGCACCAAACCTATGATGGAAAGTGCTGAAAGATACATGGTGGATAAGCTCATGCCGGAACGCATTATTTTAAAATCTATAAGCATAAGAGGGTTAGAGCGGTTAACCAGCATACTTACGTTGCTTACGCCTAAACATATCCATATTGTCAGCACTATGCCGTAAACAAACAGCCTTCTCTTGAAAAACAGAGTAGTGCATAGCGTAAGCGTGATAATCGCCGTGCTAAATAAAAACATATGGAAATTATCAACAACAAATAGCTTAAGCCTATAGAAAGAATCTCTTGATGCAATCTCTATTACCAGGTTTAAAATTATTGCGGTAATAGCGCAAAACAGAAATTTGTGGCTGTAAAACTTATATATGGGCGTCCATATATACTTGTGCAACCATTTAAAAGTTTTAGTCTGTTTGAATACGTCAAGCTTTTCTTTTATGTAGCTTATTACTTGTTCTTTCTTTTGAACAAAGCTGCCTTTATCGTTGCTTTCAACGTTGTTTGCTGTGCTTTTGTTTCTTTTTTTCATAATTATTTATCTTGGCCTCCTGCCGTACGGGGAATAAACAACTTTTTAAATTTATCTGTCAACTTAATATTCTTTTGGTGTATAAATTTGTAGTACCACAGGGTCAGTGCGGCACACAAAAACCACCCTGCGGGGTAACCGTATGCTATGGGCAATAGATTGTTAGAAATATAAGTTGAAACAATGAATAAATAAAGCTGCCTAAAGCCAACGAAAGACAAAAGCATAATAACCATGGGTGCCTTTGCGTTGCCTGCGCCTCTCATAGATGCGGTAAAAACTTGATTAACTGAACAAAAAATATAAAAGGGTGTAATGTTATACAAAAGCAACTTTGCATAATAAACAACCTCGGGTGTAGGGTTAAACACACCCGCAAGCCAAGGTGTAAAAATCAATACCAGGGCTATAACGATTGCGGTAACGGCAAAACCCATATAAAAAGCTATGCGCGTACCTTTTTTAGCCCTCTCGGTATTTCCGCAACCTAAGTTTTGACCTACAAAGGTTGTAACACCTAAGGATATAGCCTGAACCGGCAGGAAAATAAACTGATCGATTTTAGAGTAGGACGTCCAGCCTGCAAGACTGAAATTTTCTCCTGCTGCAATCGCCACGGCTGATTGATTTACGTTTGCAACGTAAGATTGCACAAAAACGTTGGAAAACGAAGTTAAAGCCATTTGTATGGATGCGGGCAGACCAATGCCGACTATGCGTTTTAACATAGCTTTGTCGCACTTTATATCCCGCAATCTCAGCTTGACGACCGTATCCGTTCTAAGCAACGTAACGGTAACCAAAATAGCCGAAACTATTTGAGATATAACGGTTGCCAACGCTACGCCTGCAACGCCCATATTAAGTCCAAATACAAAATAAAAGTCAAGCGCTATGTTTGTGAGTGCCGCAACTACAAGAAAATAGAAGGGGCGCTTGGAATCACCTACCGCTCTCAATATACCTGACCCCATATTGTATATCAACATTGCAGATATGCCGGAGAAGTATATGGTGAGATAGGTTTTTGCATGGGGATATACGCTTGCCATATTCGTCTCGGATTTAAGCATAAGCTTTAGCAGAAAGGGAGCGCCGAAAACGCCTATTAACGTGAAAATAACGGATAGTACAAGGGTGAGAAAAATGGAAGTGTGAACGGCATCGTGCACTTTTTTTGAATCCTTTGCGCCGTAATGCTGGGATATAACTACACCTGCACCGCTGGCAAGCCCCGAGAAAGAGCCTATAAGCATATTTATAACGGGGCCGACGGAACCTACTGCAGAAAAAGCACCGTCGTCACCAAGTCTGCCGATAACCCACGTATCAACCATGTTGTAAAGCTGTTGAAAAAGGTTACCTATCATTAGCGGCAAGGCAAACCACAGTATATTTTTATATATGCTGCCAACCGTCATATCGACGTCTTTGCCCTTGCCTCGATTCAATATGGATTTAAATTTACCTAAAAAAGATGTTTGCGTTGTCATTTTTTTATTACTTAAAGTTCCTTATGCCTCATTCGCCAAAATATGTCTTGCCACGTATACGCCGCTGGCAGAGGCATGAGAAAGTGAATGTGTAACGCCGGAGCAATCTCCTATAACATATAATCCTTTATTCTTGGTTTGAAGATCGTTGTCAATTTCGACCTCCATATTATAAAACTTAACTTCCACGCCGTACAAAAGAGTATCGTCATTTGCGGTACCGGGAGCAATTTTATCAAGGGCGTAAATCATTTCAATAATGCCATCCAAAATGCGCTTAGGCATAACCAAGCTAAGGTCGCCGGGGGTAGCGGCAAGGGTAGGGGTAACGTAGTTTTCTTTAATACGTGCCTCATTGCTGCGGCGCCCTCTTACAAGATCCCCAAATCGCTGTACTATAACGCCGCCGCCAAGCATATTGGAAAGCTTTGCTATGCTTTCGCCGTATCCGTTGCTGTCCTTAAAGGGCTCGGAAAAATGCTTGCTTACAAGAAGGGCAAAGTTTGTGTTTTCGGTATGCTTTGCCTTGTCTTCATAGCTGTGTCCGTTAACCGTTACTATTCCATTGGTATTTTCGTTTACCACCACGCCGTTGGGATTCATACAAAACGTACGTACAAGGTCCTCAAATTTTTCGGTACGGTATACAATTTTGCTTTCGTATAATTCGTCGGTTAAATGGGAAAATACCGCCGCAGGCAGCTCAACCCTTACGCCTATATCAACACGGTTGGATTTTGTAGGGATATCCATGGATTCGCAAACGGTTTCCATCCACTTGCTGCCGCTTCTGCCAACGGAAATTATACACTTTTTGCAGGCGTAAACCTTATCCTTCGTATGTATCTCGTAGTTATCCTCGTCGCCGGAAACGGAGCATACAGGGGTATCAAAATAAAAATCGACCTTGTCTTTAAGCTCGTTATAAAGATTTTCCAAAACAACGTAGTTTATGTCCGTGCCAAGATGCCTAACCATGGCATCCAACAGATGTAAGCCGCTCTCAAGGCAGCGCTTTTTGATGTTTGTATTTGCCGTGGAATACAGCTTGGTACCTTCGCCGCCGTAGGCAAGGTTAATCTCATCTACGTAACGCATAAGCTCTATTGCTTCGTTGTTACCTATATGCTGATACAAAGTACCGCCGAATTTGTTGGTAATATTGTATTTGCCGTCAGAGAACGCACCTGCTCCGCCAAAGCCGCTCATTATTGCGCAGGTAGGGCATTTAATACAACTTTTTACTTTTTTGCCGTCTATTGGGCATTTACGTTTGTCAAGAGGGTGCCCCAACTCAAAAACCGCAATCTTTAAATTTTTGTCGGATCTTGTAAGCTCGTAAGCGGAAAAAATACCGCCGGGGCCCGCACCTATAATAATAACGTCATATTTCATATTTATACCTCGCAGAAATGTTCATTCTATAGTATCCGCAGAATACCAAATAAGAAGATACCACAAAATTTAAAGTTTGTCAACAATACGGAGAAATATCCCGTCAAAGCTTAAATTGTTGTTGAGGGTCTATGCCGCAGCCCATAAACTGTTGACAAAAGTGATAAAATGTTATAGAATTGAATGCAAAGAGGTGATAGCCTTGACGGTTGTTGAATTTTTCGCCTGCGCTCCTATTGAGAATATGGTAAGCTGTTTTATGCTTAATCCCGATAAGGTTATTTTTATCGGTGGCGGCAGACGTGCAAAACGCAGGATGTCTGCTTATGAAAAGATTGCAAAGCGCATGGGGCACCCCGCAACCTTTTTGCATTGCTCTGTCAGCGTTAATTCCATAAATTCTGTTGTTGACTGCCTAACACGGATAGTTGAAGAGGAAGACGACTGCTGCTTTGACTTGACCGGCGGTGACGATCTTGCCCTTGTTGCAATGGGTATCGTGTACGAAAGGTTTAAGAACACCAAGCATTTGCAAATGCAGCGCTACAATTTTAACAGCAAAAAAATGGTTGATTGTGACGGAGACGGCAATCTTGCAGTAAAGCTCCCGTTTGCCGGAATCACCGCAGACGAAAACGTTGCTATGCACGGCGGTGTTATCAGCCACGGTGTGAGGACTTCGCAGCTCGGTGATAGCAGTGACGTTGACGCTTTGTGGAAGATCTGCCGTTTTGCCCCCAATGAGTGGAACAAGGACATCGCCAAGCTTTCCGAGCTTATGTGTGTAGCTTCCATAAGCGGTGACGGGCTTTCGGTGTACATTGATGACAAACAGGCGGCTGCGCGTTTTCCCGATTATCCCAAGCGCAAAAAGTTTGCTACGGCTTTTTTAAAAAAGCTTGCAGAAGAAAAGCTTGTGCTCGATTTGAAAAATGAAGATAAATTCCTTTCATATATTTATAAGAACAGTTTGGTAAAACGCATACTTTTAAAATGCGGAAACGCACTGGAGTATAAAATGCTTTCGGTTGCATCAAATGCAAAAGATGCCCACGGTAACAAGGTCTTTGCCGATGCCGTTTGCGGCGCCGTTATTGATTGGGACGGATTAACAGTAGGCCCCAAGGTTTCGTTTGGCGGTACGGTTAATGAGATAGATCTGCTCGTCATGAAGGGTTTAACTCCTGTTTTTGTCTCTTGCAAAAACGGAGGCGTTGACGAGGAAGAACTTTATAAGCT
Source organism: Eubacteriales bacterium (assembly GCA_045604285.1). GTDB lineage: Bacteria > Bacillota > Clostridia > Oscillospirales > CAG-382 > SIG636. Next base: position 5,031 of record JAZUNS010000058.1, on the reverse strand, counting down.
TAATACGGTGGCGGCAAGGTTTGGCAACAGATATGCAAAAAAGCTGCTTGTTGCTTCCGGGCTTAATAAAACAGGGCAGGGGTTAGAGTATTTTAAAATGCGTGCGGCGGATATGAATATAATGTTGGTAGAAAACGCCCATCGCCTTACGGATAAAGAACTGGAAAATATATTGCTTAAGATTTGACACAATAATTTGAAAAGAGGTTTTATATATGAACGCAGTAATAACCGTTACGGGAAAAGACAGCAAAGGAATAATTGCCAAGGTAAGTGCAGTTTGCACTGAGCACGGGGCTAATATAGTTGATATTTCCCAAAGCGTTTTAAGGGATTATTTCGTTATGTTTATGATTGCCGATATAAGTGAGCTGAAAATTAAGCTTGCTGATTTCGTGGATGTTATGAACGCTTTGGCTGATGAAAACGCTTTGAAGATTCAAACCATGCACGAAGATATTTTTAATGCAATGCATAGAATATAGAGGTGGACGTTGTGATTAACAGAAGTGATATCCTTGAAACCGTCAGCATGATAAGCAACGACCATCTTGATATACGCACCATAACCATGGGCATATCGTTGCTGGATTGCGGCGGCAAGGGAAAAGAGTTTGCCGATAATATTTACGATAAAATTACCAAAAAAGCGGAAAAACTCGTTTTCGTCGGTGAAGAGATAGAAAAAGAATACGGTATTCCCATTATAAATAAGCGTGTATCCGTAACCCCCATTTCCATTGCGGGTGCAGGTCTTGACGAGGACGGCTTTGTGCAGGCGGCTTTGGCTATGGACAGGGCAGCAGATTCTTTGGGCATTAACTTTATTGGCGGTTACAGTGCGTTGGTACAGAAAGGAATGACCGATGCAGATAAGGCGCTTATGGCGTCAATACCTCGTGCATTGGCAGAAACTTCACGCGTATGCTCCTCGGTAAACATCGGCTCCACAAAGACCGGCATAAATATGGATGCGGTTAAAGAGCTTGGCGAGATTATTTTAAAAACTGCTTATTTAACCAAAGACAGCGGTTCAATAGGCTGTGCAAAGCTTGTGGTCTTTGCCAATGCCCCTGATGATAATCCTTTTATGGCGGGTGCTTTCCACGGTGTAAGCGAGGGCGAAACCGTACTTAACGTGGGCGTTTCCGGTCCCGGCGTTGTAAAAACTGCTATAGAAAAGATAGGTGCCGCAGATTTAGAGCAGTTAGCGGCAGAAATTAAGCGCACGGCATTTAAAATAACAAGAGTAGGTCAGCTTGTAGCTATCGAGGCAAGCAAAAGGCTTGGTGTTCCCTTCGGCATCGTAGACCTTTCGTTGGCTCCTACTCCCGCAATAGGTGACTCTGTCGCTGAAATACTTGAAGCGATGGGCATCGGACAATGTGGTGGCTGCGGTACCACGGCGGCGCTGGCAATGCTTATCGACGCTGTTAAAAAAGGCGGCGTTATGGCTTCCTCCAAGGTTGGCGGCCTGTCGGGTGCATTTATTCCCGTTTCCGAGGATGCAGGCATGATAAAGGCTGTTAACGACGGAGTTTTGTGCCTTGAAAAGCTTGAGGCTATGACGGCTGTTTGCTCCGTGGGTTTGGATATGATAGCCGTTCCCGGTGATACGCCCGCTGCCGTTCTTTCTGCAATGATTGCCGACGAAGCTGCTATAGGCGTTATAAATGCAAAGACTACCGCTGTAAGAGTAATACCCGCCTACGGTATGAAAGTCGGCGATAAGGTAGACTTCGGTGGGTTGCTGGGCAGTGCCCCCGTTATGAAAATCAGTTCTTGCGACCCTTCGATTTTTGTTAACAGAGGCGGTATTATTCCTGCGCCTATTCACTCTTTAAAGAATTAGTTCTCTTGGATAAAAATGTGCAAAAAGCACTAAAATATCACATATCAAAGTCGCCGACAGTATTAAACTGACGGCGATTTTTGTGCAAAATGCTAAAAATGCTTTTTTTGTTTAATAATTTTTTATTATTAATGACCCGTTCATAAATCGGGGTTATAATTGTTACGATATTTTGGGGCTTAGTCTGCCCAAAAGGAGAATTGCATTATGAGTTTTAAACGAAAACTTTCGGCTTTTTTAGCTTTTGTAATGGTCTGTTCTCTGTTTACGGCTTTCCCTTCGCTTGGGGCTTTTGCTGCAAGCAAGCTTGAAAGCTCAGTTTACTACGTCGACCATGCTTCGGGTTTAGTTTATGATGTTGTCCAAGGTACAACGGTAGGCGATTTTAAAGATGCTTTTACCGATTCTGCCGAAGACCTTGAGGTTTACGATGCCACGGGTGAGGAGATCACCGACGACAATGCGTATATCTATACGGGCTTCTCTGTATCTAACGAAGATGAAGAAGTTGATATTGTTGTAAAAGGTGACAACAACGGTGACGGCACCATTTCTGTTGCAGATATATTACTTATGGGTAAGTATATCGACGGCACCGGAAATCTTGAAGGCGCTTATTTGGCAGCTTCCGATATTAACTACGACGGTATAGTTTCCTTGACAGACTATTTGTCTTTGTCCGGACATATCGAAGGCGTTAATAACGTTTATGCTTCCAAACACCCCGGTCTTTCTGACGTAAGCCAGGATTCAAGCGTTGAGGAAAGCAGTGCCGAACAATCTTCCGAGGACGCAAGCTCCGAGGAAAGCAGTACTCTTCCCGAAACCTGCACTGTTACCTTTACCGCAAATGCGGGCGGTTCCCTTAGCGGCACTACCGAGTTTGTTGTGGCTTACGGTTCCGAATTCTCTGAAATAGTTATTCCTACCGTAAAATGTAACGACGGTTATATTTTCACCGGATGGACGCCTTCTTTCCCTGTAACCGTTACGGAAGATATTGATTTTGTTGCAGGCTTTGAGGTATCTACCGCTACTTCCGAAATAAATTATGCAAGCGCCACCATGGGCGGTCAGTATATGTTTACCGTAGGCGCACCTTATGGTACGCTTTTAGACAGCTTTGAAGCTGAAGAAGAGTACGGCAGCGGTTATCTTAATGACGATACTTTGCTTATCAACAGTGATGACCGTTGGGTAGAAGCTTCCCGTTCCTATTATCAAATAGTTATTAAGGTTAAGCTTGCACAGCCTATAACTATGACTAAGGCTTCCATAAACTGCGGATTGCTTGAAGGCGGCACTAACCGCGTACTGCCTGACAGCGTCAGCGTTTACACCGCAACCGCAACTGGTGCGGATACGTACTTTGGTGAAACGTCTGCTTATACCGCAATTGGTGACTACGGCTACGTTGCCACCGTTGAAGGCGAAGCTGAAGAGGTTGAATACGTTAAATTCGTATGCCCCATGAGTGCGTTTATCGGTCGCTTCGGTGAGGTTGAAGTATATGGCGCAGGCGGTTCCGCTAGCACAGATTACGAAGTAACCTTCGTAGCAGGCGCTAACGGTTCTCTCAGCGGAACAACCTCTTATACTGTTTCCGGCGGCACTTTGTGGAATGCCGTTAACGTTCCCACGCCTGTTGCCGACGCAGGCTATAAGTTCATCGGTTGGACTCCGGAGCTTCCCGCTAACAGCTCTGCCATCAATGCAGACGTTACCTATACCGCAAACTTTGACTATGACGAAAGTCAGTATATAACCGTTAACTTCGCAGCAGGCGAAAACGGCACACTTAGCGGCGAAACCTCCGTGACCGTGCTTACAGGCACTGCTTGGAGCGAAATTACCGTTCCCGAAACCGTTGCAGATGCAGGCTACAAGTTTGATTCTTGGTCTCCCTCTTTCCCTGCAACCGTAACCGAGGCTGCAACCTATACCGCAAACTTTGTGTATGACGAAAGCCAGTATGCAACCATAAGCTTTGCAGCGGGTGAAAACGGCACTATCGACGGCGTTACTTCCGTTTCTGTTCTTATAGGCACCGATTTTGACATTATAGTTCTTCCTGAAACTATAGCCGATGTCGGTTACAAGTTCGATTCTTGGTCTCCCGCTCTTCCCGAAACCGTAACGGGCGACGCTACTTATACGGCAACCTTCGTTGTCGATGACAGCCAGTATGCAACCGTAACCTTCGTTGCAGGTGATAACGGTACGATAAGCGGTACAGACAGTTATACCGTACTTAAGGGCACAGCCTGGAGTGAAATTACCGTTCCCGATTATTCCGCAAACGACGGCTACAAGTTCGTTTCTTGGTCTCCTTCTTTCCCTGCAACCATAACCGAGGATGCAACCTATACCGCAAACTTCGTAATAGATAACGAGCAATACGCAACCGTTCTCTTCGTGGCCGGCAATAACGGTAGCCTTACCGGCACCACCACCTATACTGTACTTAAGGGTACTGCTTGGAGCGAAATTACCGTTCCTACCGCAGTTGCAAATGCAGGCTATAAGTTTGATTCCTGGTCTGCAGATTTCCCCGACACCATCGATGAGGACGCAACTTATACAGCAAGCTTTGTATACGATGCAAGCCAGTACGCAACCGTAACCTTCGTTGCCGGTGCAAACGGTACTATAAGCGGCACCAATAGCTATACCGTACTTAAGGGTACTGCTTGGAGCACCATTGCCGTTCCTACCTATACCGCAAACGCAGGCTATAAGTTTGATTCCTGGTCTCCCGCATTCCCCGCAACTATAACCGCTGACGCAACCTATACCGCAAACTTCGTATATGATGCAAGTCAGTATGCAACCGTAACCTTCGTTGCAGGCGCACACGGCGCTATAAGCGGCACCAATAGTTATACCGTACTTAAGGGTACTGCGTGGAGCACGATAACCGTTCCTACCTATACCGCAAACGCAGGTTATAAGTTTGATTCTTGGTCTCCCGCATTCCCTGCAACTATAACTGCCGATGCAACCTATACCGCAAACTTCGTATACGACGCAAGTCAGTTTGCAACCGTAACTTTCGTTGCAGGCGCTAACGGTACTATAAGCGGTACTAATAGTTATACCGTACTTAAGGGTACTGCATGGAGCACCATTACCGTTCCTACTTATACCGCAAACGCAGGCTATAAGTTTGATTCTTGGTC
>JAZUNS010000057.1:0-4290 GCA_045604285.1 Eubacteriales bacterium | reverse complement strand
ATATTATGGGCAATCCGCCTTTTGTTGGCGCAAGAAGAATGGATGCAGAGCAAAGAAAAGATATGCTTTTAGTTTTTGACGACATCAAAAATTCTGGCAATCTCGACTATGTAACCGCTTGGTACAAACTTGCTTCTAAATTCATTTTGGGCACACAAATCCAAGTTGGATTTGTTTCCACAAACTCCATATCCGAAGGTGAACAAGTTGCACTAATTTGGAAACCTTTGTTTGAAAAATATAGCATAACAATAAATTTTGCCTATCCAACATTTCTTTGGAAAAGCGAATCATCTGAAACCGCTGGCGTTCACTGTGTTATTATAGGTTTTTCTAATTGCAACTTAAAAAAACCAAAACTAATTATCGGCGAACATGGTAGTGTAAAAGTAGCAAAGCACATAAATGGTTATTTAGTTGAAGCTCCGAATGTTTGGATAGAAAAGAGAACTAAACCCCTATGCAAAGTACCCACCATAAGCAACGGAAGCAAACCTTTAGATAATGCGATATGCGCTTTTACTCCAGAAGAAAAAGAAGATTTTTTAAGCAAAGAACCCTCAGCAAAGAATTATTTTTACAAATATATGGGAAGCAGGGAGTTTATAAACAGCATAGAACGTTGGTTTTTACTTGCTAATAGAATACCGCCAAACGAATTGCGAAAAATGCCACATGTATTAAAAAAATTAGAAGAGATTAGACAATACAGATTAAATAGCGGAAGCGAAGAAACAAGAAAGCTTGCCGATGTTCCCCAAAAGTTTCATTATGAAAATATGCCAAATAAAAACTTTTTGGTAATCCCTCAAACATCGTCGGGCAGACGAAAATATATTCCTATCGGTTTTTTAACACCTGACATACTCGTTAATAATAAATTACAAGTAATGCGAGAAGGTGGTTTATATGAATTTGGTATTCTATCTTCTAATGTACACAATGCGTGGATGAGCTATGTCGCAGGAAGATTGCGAAACGATTTTACATATTCAGTTGGAATCGTATACAACAACTTCCCTTGGTGTAATCCAACAGAAGAACAAAAGGCGAAGATAGAGCTGACAGCACAGGCTATTCTTGACGCACGCACCCTCTACCCCAATTGTTCTCTTGCCGACCTTTACGACGAGCTTACAATGCCCCCCGAGCTACGTAAGGCGCACCAAGCCAATGACAAAGCAGTAATGCAAGCCTACGGCTTTTGGGGCAAGCTAAACACGCCAAGCGAATGCGTAGCCGAGCTTATGAAGATGTACCAAGAGCTAACAAAAAAGTAAAAGCCTTGAAAACTTAAACACTTTCAAAGGACTGTAAAATGTATCAAGATTTATAACGCATTCGTTGTGTCGATATACGGTGCTGTACGATGAAGAATTTTTTATAACCTTAAAATATCACAACCAGCGTTCTGCGCTCGAATGCTACGAAACCTGTGCCGGTGATAACACATTATTATTGCTCTGCATTGACAAAAAGCATCCGTTTTGGTATAATTGTGAAAACTAAAGGAGGCGTTTTATATGTTAAATGTAAAAAGGATTTTGGCAATTGTTTTGGCTGCCTTGATGGCAATATCCTGCTTTGCGGCTTGTGCCGACGAAAACGAGGAAAGCAGCAAGGATATCTCAGAAAGCAGCGACGGCGGCGACGTTTCTTCTGAAAGCGACGGCAGCGACGTTTCTTCCGAGACGGTTTTGGAAAGCTCTGACGCGGTTTCTGACAGCGAAGAAGAGGAAGAATCTTCTGAAGCAGAGGTTTCCGTAAGCAAGCTGCCCGATGACAGCGCAATAAAAGCAGATGCCGTAGACAGTTATTTTGACGGTTCTGTATTTATCGGTTACTCTATAATGATGCATTTCGGCAGATATATTGGCGAGTGGAGACAAGAGGTTGACCCTTCCATTTTAGGCGGTGCTATCTTTTGCGCAGGCGTTAGCGTAGGCTTTACCGTTGACCGCACCCAAACACCCGATATGCCGGAAACTTCACTTCCCGTTTTTAAGGGTCAGGCATACAATTTTGCCGATCTGCCCACTGCCACCGGCTGCGATACCCTTTATATTGGGCTTTCCGGCTACAGTGACCTTAAACGTGCCCCCGTTGCTGAGGTATGCGTTGAAACAGCATATAACGAAGCAGTTATGGGTATTGAGCGTATAAGAGACAAGAATCCCGACGTTAATATAGTTATACTTTCCTGCACCTATAATACCGAGGTGTTTGAAGGCTTGACGCCCGACCGTTGCTCTAACGCACAGGTGCTTGAATATAACAACTTGGTTCTTGATTACTGTACTGACAACGGCATTGATTTTATTGACGTATCCACAGCACTTACCGACGAAAACGGTCTGTTGCATGAGGATTTGACCAACGACGAAGAGTACCATCTGCATAAGAACACATATTTCTACTGGCTGGAAGCTCTTAGAGATTACGCAGCAAAGAAGCAGGAAGGCACCTGGGAGAATTCTGCTGATATGCCCAACCTTCCCGCATTTTAAGCTTTGGTTACGGTTTGTCGAATTGTGTAGTATTGTTTTTCTTGACAATTTTTGTCAAATGTTATATAATTATGGCATGAAAGGAGTTACGATATGAAACAAATAATAAGACAAATTGATGAAACGGGTCGAATCGTTGTTCCGAAGCCCTTTAGAGAAATATTAGGTGTTAACTTAAAAGACAATTTGGTTATGTGCTTAGGCGAAAATGAAATAATACTTAGAAAAGCAGGAACAGAGTGCAGCCTTTGCGGCGGCGAAGGGATTACCGAATACAGGGGCATTCTGCTTTGCAAAAACTGCATAGACGACATTGCTACGAGAGCTAAGGATTAAGGATTTAAAGATTTAAAAATGGGCTGTAAGGAAATGATAATTTCCTTACAGCCCATTTAATATTACAGCTCTATATCCGGTATAAGGCCGTTATCTGCCATAGCTTTAATATAGCCTACCTCGGCAAGGATACGTCTTCTGCCCAGCTCGGTAGTGCGCCAATTATCACGGGTAACAACGCCGTGGGCGGCACGGGGATAGATATTCATAAACCAAGGCATAAGCGCCTTAGCGATATACATACTGCGGCGCATATGATACAACGAGGTTATAAGCATTATATTTTTTACTTCAGACACGTATTTAAACGCCCTGTTCATGGTCAAAAGCGAGCACAGCATATTTTCTATGGTTGTTCTTGATACCTCATCAAGGATAATATCCTCATCAGGCACGCCGTTTTCCAAAGCGTAGCGACGCATATACTCTGCCTCTGAAATTTTGCCGTACTTGGTATCCCACATAACGCCGCCTGAGAACAAAAGCTTTTTGCAAAGACCTGCCTTGTAGCATTTTACAGCCTCCGGCGTGCGGTCCACGTTAGGGTCAGAGGTGCCAAGCACCAAGGCAACGTCACATACGGGGGGCGTTGGATCTTCGTTATAATCAAATATCAATTTTTCAAGGACATCGTCCGACAAGCTTAACAATTCAACTTCAGTTATTTTCATAATTCAGCACCTCCGTGTACAATAATACAATAGCACAAATATTAATATGGGTCAATAAAAAACTTGACTTTTGCTTTGTAATTGAATATATTTTATAATGTAATTACTAAAAGGAGAGCAATAATGAAAAAAGTGTTACTTGAAAAATATGCAAGGCTGATAATAGGCGTTGGTATCAACCCAAACCGTGGGCAAAAGCTTATTATATCCTGCCCCGTTGAATGTGCGGAATTTGGCAGGCTTTGCCTTAGTGCTGCATACGATGCGGGCTGCGGCGAGGTTATTATGAACTGGACCGACGACTATTGCAGCAGAGAAACGTATCTTAAAGCCGATGAAGAAATATTTGACAGCTTCCCTGCTTGGAGAAAAAAGTTTTTTGACGATTTAGCGGCAGAGGGAGCCGCACGCCTTTCCATATACGCATCTGACCCCGAAAACCTTAAAGGTGTTGACCCAAAGCGCATAAATACTTTTCAGCGTGCATCGGGCAAGGCGCTTGAAAGCTTTCGTATGTTGCAAATGAAGAACGCTTTTCCCTGGTGCGTGGTATCTGTGCCGATAGATTCCTGGGCAGGCAAGGTTTTTCCTGACGAGAGCAAAGAAAACGCCGTGAACAAGCTTTGGGATGCCATTCTTAAAACCGTGCGTGTGGACGAAAACAGCGACCCCGTAGAGCTTTGGAGAAAGCATATAGACACACTTATCGAGAGGAAGAACAAGCTTAACAGCTACAACTTTAAGCTTTTGAAATACAAAAACCGACTTGGGACAGG
>JAZUNS010000056.1:0-7136 GCA_045604285.1 Eubacteriales bacterium | reverse complement strand
TTGACGGCCTTTTTGCCTTCGGCTTGCTTAAAGCTTTCCAAAATATCGGGATAGATGGTACCCTGCGCCAAGAAGGAAACACCCTCCAGCTTGCGCGCTTCATCGGCAAAAACGTTGATAAACTCGGCACCTATTATCTTTCTTTTGGTTTCGGGGTCGCTTACACCTGCAAGCAGGTCAAGAAAACGGTCGGTAGCGTCAACGTATATAAGGTTTGCGTCCAGCTCTTTACCGAACATTTCTATAACCGCTTCACTCTCGCCCTTACGCATAAGGCCGTGGTTAACGTGTACGCAAATAAGCTGCTTGCCTATAGCCTTTATAAGCAAAGCGGCAACGACGGAGGAATCCACACCGCCGGACAAAGCCAACAGAACCTTTTTGCTGCCAACCTGCTTGCGCACAGCGGCAATTTGTTCTTCAATAAAAGCGTCAGCCAACGCCTTGGTGGTAATACGTTCCATACTTTCGGGTCTTACATTGGAATCCATAAACATTAAACCTCCGTTAATTTTTATAATGGAGTAATTATAATACAACCGCACTCGATTGTCAATAATTCACCACGATTTTTTTACAATCACGGCGGCATTTTGAGGCAAAAAATATCAAGCTTTTTATACCACGGGCAGCTCGGGCGGGATTTGGATATGGTAAATCAAATCTGTAAACAATTGCATGCCGTTGCTGTCGCTTATAACCTCTCCGTTAACGGTTATTTGCACCTTATCCTTGTAATTTAACTCCGGGTGATTTGCAAGCAAGGTGTTTGTCAGCGCATATATAAGGCAGTTTCGACGGACGGAATCACCCTCAAAGCTCTCGGAAAACTCTTCACTAAGGTCGATATGCGCAATCTGCACGTCATCCTCGTTTGTGTTTTCTATATTGAGGCTGTTTATCTTAATGCCGTTTTTAAATCTATACAGGCAGATGGGCGAGCGTACCAGCGAATCTACCATACCCTGAACTGTGCCGTCGTAGGTGGCACAGCCGGAACTTTGGTATGAACCGTACTGATCAAACCAATATACGGTCATAAATCTACCGATTCCGTCGGTACATTGTATCTCGGCGCCGAAAATATTATCTGTGTTCGTCCATTCGTCAACGAAGGGGTCAACGGACATTTTCAGCCATTGATCAACGGTGCCGCCGTAGCTTATCTGCTCAAGTTTGTAACATCCGCCGAATGCCCCCAAATACATCTTTTTAACGGAGGCGGGGATGTGGATACGCGTAGCGTTGCGACAAAACTCAAAGGAGATGTCTGCAATTTCGGTAACGCCTTCCGGGATGTCAATGACCTCAAGACCGCAATTGTAAAAAGCTTGGACGCCTATGCTTTTCAGATTTTTGGGCAGGGAAACGTTTAATTTGCCGCAACCTGCAAACGCCCCATCGCCTATTATCTCTATGCTTTCGGGCAGGGAAGGCAACTCAAGGTTTCCGCAATAAACAAAAGCGTATTCCTCTATCTCGGTCACGCCGTCGGGTATAACCGCCTCCTTCAAGGCGCCGCAACTGTCAAACGTATTATTGCGTATAATTTTAAGCCCGGACGGCAATACTGCCTTCGTAAGGGCGCTACAGTTGCTGAAGGCATGATCTCCCACGGTTTTAACGCTTTCGGGCAGGCTTATGCTTTCCAGCGCCGTACAATTCGAAAAAGCGTCGCCCTCTACGGTTTCAAGTCCCTGGGGCAGATTTATTTTGCCAAGGTTAGTTGCGTACATAAACGCCCCCTCGGAAATTGTAGTTACTCCGTTAGGTACGGTATACTCGGTGGCACCGTTCAAAGCAGGGTACAGCACTAAGTTGGTTTTATCCTTGTTGAACAACACCCCGTTTTCAGAGGAGTAGGCGGCGTTGTTTCCGTCAACCTCAAAGTAGCTTTGCGCACCGAAGGAGTTGTTGCGCACGATTATCAGGTTTTTGGGAATAAACAGCGTCCCCTCAAAAGCGTTATCGGGAAAAGCAGAATATCCCACGGTTTTAATGCTTTTGGGCAGGGCTTTGATTTTTAAAGCGTAGCACCTCCAAAAGGCTAAGTTCTCTATAAGAACAACGCTGTCGGGAATATCTATTTCCTTAAGGCTTGTACAGCCTGAAAAAGCAGAATCTTTTATGTTCAGCAATTCTTTCGGCAGCTTTACCTCGGTCAGGGACGTACAGCTTTCAAACGCACGACCCTCTACGGTCTTTATTCCGTCGGGCAGATTTACCTTTTTCAAAGACTCGCAATGGTAAAAGGCGTTAGCGTTTATTTGCGTAACCGTATCGGGAATAACCACCTCTGTCATAGCTTGAAAATAGCTGAAAGCATTGGCGGCTACGGACGTAATACCCTCCTCAATAACAACCTTGGTTATAACGCCGCTAAACGCAGTCCAAGGTGCCTCGATGCCGTCGTAATACATACTTCCGCTGCCCTTTATGGTAAGGGTGCAGTCGTTGGAAACGCTCCATTCAAGGTTGGTAGCTTTAGAGGCGTCTATGGGATATACCTCCACCTCGCTAAGCCCCATAATACTTGCAGAGCGACGAATATCCAGCTTAATATATCTGCCCTGCGCAGATTGGAAGGGGAATACGTAGTCTTTTCGGATAAAATCGGCGGTTTCTTGTATCAACAATCCAGTACCGTTGTTTGTGCAATAGTTGTACACGATATTGTCGTTGGATACGTAAACGTTTACAGAGAAATAGTATTGCAGATCGTCGTTTGCCTTCGGCGTGTAGACGTTCCTAAGCGTCACAACGCCTATATCATCCCGCACCTCGCCCAGATCTATAATTACGGTGGTGAGATAGACGTTTTTATAAACGGCGTTTATGGAAGTATCGCCGTAGCCGCTTTCGTATACCGAATTATCCACTGCGCCGTCGGTCAGCTTAACAAAGCCCGTATCGTCGTAACCGCTGACGTAGCTGCTTCCGTTTTGAGATAACATTTCGTCGTTTAAAACGTGGTATTCGCAACCTGCGGCTATGTTCTTACCAAAGGTGCTTGTGAAATAATCGTCTTCGCTGCTGTCAACGCTCTGCTCTTCCGTGCTTTCCGAGCTTGTTTCGCGGCTTTCCTCGGTACTGCTTACCTCCCCGCCGTCCTTGGGGTCGGTGGCAAAGCACAGCACCAGCACCAAGCAGGCGGCAAGCGCTATACAGATGGCAAAAACCGTTGGCTTTTTATAGCTCATAACTTTTTTAACACGCTCCTTCGTGCCCACCTCGCCAAAGGCTAAAGGGTACGCCGCAAAGGCTTTTTTGCCCGTGCTGCACTTAAGCAGGGTAAGAGAGTACCTGCGTTTTTCATCGTCGTTCATAGCCTTTACAACCTTCTCGTCGCAGGCAAGCTCTATGTCACGGCAAAACAAAATATACGCAACCCATACCAGAGGATTAAACCAATGCAACGCAAGGACCAAAATGCCAAACAGCTTGCTTAGGTGGTCGCCGCGCTTTATATGCGCCCTCTCGTGGGCTATTATTATGTCACGCTCCTCCGGGCTAAGGTCCTTGGGCACGTATATACGGGGCTTAAATATGCCAAAAACAAAGGGCGTTATCCCATCGTAAACAAAAACCCTGTCTGCGTAAACAACGGCACCCTTCACCTTAAGTCGGGTAAAGCAGTAGCCTGCCGCCACGTAGCAGACGATAAGCGCCGTGCCGCATATCCAAATAACGGCAAGCAAGCTCCATAGGTCAAAGCTCGGCTCCGCTTCGTCGGGCTCGTCCCGGTCGGGTGCTTCCGGCACCACCGTAGAAGGTACGCTCGGCTTCGGCGCTGCGCTTACGATAGGCGGTGCCTCCTCGGTAGGCAGTGATACCGTTTCTCCTTCGCTTATCACGGGCGGCTTTTCGACGTTGCTGTTATCCGTTGGCACCGTGGATGCGTTGCCGTGCGTATCCCCTTGGCTGACCGCCTCTGCCACCGAAATATCCCGCGGTATAAGGCTGATGCTGCTTTCAAGGCTTATTGGCAGCACAAGTCTCAAGGCCACCACAGCCCAAATAATGCAGCGTATAAACGCAGGTGACTTTTTAAGTATAAGCCTTAGAATTACTGCGGCACATATAACGAAAGAGGCGAGTATGCTTATATCTAAAACATCAATAAACAGCGTTTTCATAGCTTACTCCTTATTTTTACCGTTGATAATTTGCAATATCTCTGCAATCTGCTCCTCGCTTAAACGTTCCCGCCTTGAAAATGCGGCAAAAAACGCAGGCACCGACCCGTCAAACCGTTTTTCCACCAGCTCGTCAAACTCAGATAGCTGCGCCTGCTCCTTGGAAACAAGGGTGCTTACCACGGCGTTTTCGTTTTTTATTGCGCCACGCTCGCAAAGGCGGCGTATAACCGTGTAAGTGGTGGCCTTACTCCACTCAAGCTGCTCCTTGCACAGCTTTACAAGAGCAGTGCTCCCCACGGGCTCGTTCTCCCACAGTATGCAAAGAAATTTGTATTCGCTTTCAAAAATTTTTGGGGTTTGCATATTAAAAACCTCCAATTTAGGTTTAATGCATTAGACCTTGCAGGCGTAGTTTAACACATTAAACCTCTTTTGTCAATAGTATTTTTGCAAATAAAAAATCCGAGGGGCGTTACCCCTCGGATTTGTAAGTTTTTGTTAAAACTCTTTTATAATGCCTGCGTCGTATTTAAGAATTATTGCGGCATCAAGGCTGTTTACTCTGCCGTCGCCGTTAACGTCTGCTGCAGAAAGAGACATTTCGGAAAGCTTTATAAGTAACGCATCGTATTTAAGAATTTGTGCTGCGTCAAGGCTGCTGATTTTGCCATCGCCGTTAACGTCACCGAGAAGGATTCGCTGTGCGGCTTCTCTTTCCGTACCGCAAATATTGCAGTCGGTGTCGTAATCATCATCGTAGCTGTGCTTTTCTACGTCAGTATCATCACCGCAAACTGTGCAATCATGCCAATGATTTTTATCATCGGAAGACCACTGTGCGGAGTAATCGTGGGTGATAACGCGAACAGCGCCGCAAACGTTACAATCGGTGTCGCAGGCGTTATCGTGAGAGTGCTCTGTTTCATCAAACGTTACACCGCAAGTACAAGTGTGATAATGTATATAGCCATCCTTTTCCCACAGACCGTCAGCGTCAACGTGGATTCCTGTGGGAGGGGTGTATATATGACCGCTTGTATAAATTTCGCAATCGTTACAAAATACACCGGCAGTATATCCGCTCTCATCACAGTCTGCAGGCGTTTCCGGGGTATTTACCGTATTTGCGTGAGGGCAATCTGTAACTGTGATTTCATAATCATAAGTGAATATTTGCTCGGGTTCGTGCTCATAACTTACCGTTACGGTTTTGCTTCCCACAGAACTTATATCTGGGTCAGAAACGCTAACGCTCTTAGAAGTAAGCAATTTGCTGTTACCGTTGTTATACGTCAGTTTCATCGCAAGACCGTCATAAGAGAAATCGTCAACTACGGAGAATACAGTTTGGGGCATCAAGTACACTTCGATACCCAAAGCAGTTTCCTTTATTATCTCCACGGGTACGGTTCTTATGTATTCGCCTGTACCGTTCTTGAACACTACAGTAACCGTTGCAATGCCTGTTTCGTAGAAGTTGTATCTTACGGTGTATGCGTTAACTTCATAACCGTTAAGGGAGAGGGAAAGACTTGATTTATCGAACTCACTGTTTCTTAAGTACCGGGTCTTGGAAACGGAGTTGATAACAAGCTCGCTGTTATTCCAGTATTTGTTCAGCTCGTCTTTAATTGCGGTATTCGTTTTATCCGCTGCGCCGTCCTTGCCTGTGTAATTTTCCAAAGAATTGGACGATACAGCATTGGGCATAGGATCGACGTAGCCTATACTGTTAGTGCAGGTTGCATTGTAAGACGTATAGCCTATATTGTAAGCGTATGCGTCGGCATAGTATGTGGAGGAATCGGAAATTGCCAAAGAGTCTACCGCTCCTTCATTAACTGCTTTGTCAACTTTGCCGTTGTTGTAGCCAGCAATACCGCCTGCATAGGCAGAAATGCCGCTTTGGGTTGCATAAGCTTTATTGGCGGATATATGTCCCTTGTTGTATGCGCTCTTTATTGTACCTGCATTATAGCCGCATACGCCGCCGACTACTAAAGCGTTTTTGTTGGCAGTATTAGAGGAGGACGTACCAACTTTCTCTTCTGTAATGTAAGGCATGGCAGCAGTTTCAGCGTTGTCGTTCCATTTTGCGCCGGTTGTAAGATGCACGTAATGCTCGTTGTTGTTGGCGTTGTTGGGTTCGCCGTCTGCAAAATTAGCGTAAGCTTTGCATATAACGTTGCCGTTGGCATCAAGTCTGTAAACTTGCGCAGTGCTGCCCGTGCCGACGATCTTGATCATAGCCCCATCAGCCCATTTACAGATAGCGGTTTGAGTGTTAACGTCGTAGGAAAGGACAGACAAGCCAATCCAAGCTGAAGAAGCTTTTGAATATTCAAACAGTTTTCCAATCGATGCTTGCTCTTCGGTTGAACCGATGGACGCTAAAGAATAATTGCCAATTAATGCATCATACGTTTTACTTGTATTGACGTAGTGATAAACCGAAGTTGCAGTGTAGAGGGAACAATCTGTACTGGCATATAAGATTGACCCTAAATTACCAATGGAACCAAGGCTGCCATTAGAACCATCCTTACAGCAACTACAGGATATTTTTGTCCTTTTATGTATGCCTCCTATGCCTTGAGGACCGTTTGGACCCCACAGTCCTTCGGAATGACCGTTGCCGCCTGTGCCGCCTTTACCGCCATCGCCGCCCTTGCCGCCGTGTCCGCCGCAGGTGCAGCCGGGGAATCCACAGGGACCTTCTCCGCCGGTTTGTCTACCATCACAAGAGCCACCACTGCCACCGGTACCCCCTTGACCGCCTTGACCACCCATGCCGCCATCGCCATATACACCGGGAAGGACAAAAAGCTGAGCATTATCGTATGCGGTTATTTTTGCT
Organism: Eubacteriales bacterium; assembly: GCA_045604285.1. Taxonomy (GTDB): domain Bacteria; phylum Bacillota; class Clostridia; order Oscillospirales; family CAG-382; genus SIG636. The sequence goes on along the minus strand of JAZUNS010000056.1, from coordinate 140 downwards.
GATAAGGTTGCAACGCCTTGCTGTGCGGGCAGACCGCCATCGCCGCCTCTGCCACCCTGACCGCCTGTGCCGCCATCACCGCCATCTTCGCCAAATGAATATCCTGCTCCGCCCATCCATGACCCTTTGTCTGCATCGCT